>NZ_VMMS01000052.1:0-9940 GCF_013277315.1 Streptococcus sp. 2106 | reverse complement strand
CTTGAGGATATATCTTCATAAGCCCTTGATAAGCACTGTCAGCCAAGATTTTACCAGCTTGTCCGATATTTCTGCGACTCATTTTGAACAACTTCATATCATGACAATAGTTCACAGCGATCTCCAAAGAAACAATTCTCCCTTGACTTGTGACAATCGCTTGAGCCTTCATAGCGTGAAATTTCTTTTTACCAGAATCATTCGCTAATTGTTTTTTTAGGGCGATTGATTTTTACTTCCGTCGCATCAATCATTACCGTGTCCTCAGAACTGAGAGGAGTTCTTGAAATCGTAAAACCACTTTTAACAAGAGTTACTTCAACCCATTGGCTCCGACGGATTAAGTTGCTTTCGTGGATAGCAAAATCAGCCGCAATTTGTTCATAAGTGCGGTATTCTCGCACATATTGAAGAGTGGCCATAAGAAGGTCTTCTAGGCTTAATTTAGGTTTTTATCCATCTTTTGCGTGTTTAATTTTTAATACGGCTAACATCTCTTCAAAAGTCGTGCGCTGAACACCAACAAGGAGCTTAAATCGTGTATCAGTTAGTTGTTTACTTGCTTCATAATTTTATTGTATCATATTTTTGTTTCACAGGAAGTCTAATCTAATGGAATAGGAGGCAGTAAGATGGAAACTATCATAGCTTGTACTCATAAACTACTCAAAACGATATATGAAGTCTTATATCTCCATAAAAATACATAATTTCACAGTGTTTTTTTTAATGCTGACGATATTACAGGAATAAATGAAATTGCAAAATAAATGATAACTGAAATAAAGTATACTGGCAAAATTCCAATTAAGTCTGCTAGATAACTAAATGAAACTAGCGCTACAGCATACATTAGTTGCATTAAAACACTTCTGGCAGCAAAAGCTCTTGCCAGTATACTAGGATCAACTTTTTCTTGAATAATTGATTCTTGAATTATATTTCTAATTTGTGCAGGGGGGCCGACTAGAAAAGAAATAATAATTGTTATGATAGGGCTTCTATTAACAGTGTAAAATAGTGTGAGTAGTGTAACAAGAAGTGATGATATAAACAAAAATTTTCCTGGAAAATGTTGAAGTTTATGAGAGTATTTTGTTATTACCCCTCCTCCAACTATAATCCCTAAGAAGTATGCTGAACCCTGGTATCCCCACCAAGTTTCACTTGTTAAAAGGATAGTAGTTGTAAATGCTAGGAGGTATGAAGATGTCCAAATCACATTTGCAAAATTTTCAATAATATCCATAATAGTTATATCCCTGATGACAGGATTATCCCTTATAGGTATGAGACCTTCAAAAATTTGATATACATATGAATTTTTGGAAGAGTTTGGTTTATGTTGATTCTTTTCAACGTGAATATAAAAACTTAGAACTGAGGAGAGCAAGAAACACAAAGATATACAATATAATGAATATTGCAAACCTAGTAACGTAGACAATGGAATTGCAAGTGCCCAGCCTGCTGTTTGAACGGATTGACGAATGCTTAGGGTGAGACCGTTTGCTTTTACTATCGCATCATTATCAACTATACTAGGAACAATAGCTAGACGTGCAGGAGTATAAAAACTATTGGTGATGCTTATTAAAAAGACTGTGGAATAGGTTATTATAATACTATCATTAAATGAACTGATAATGGTATAAGACAGAGTAACTAGCCCACCAATCAGATTAGTAAACGACAATACATTTTTATGTGAAATTTTGTCTAAAAAATAGGTCCAATCAAACCTCCTATAACTGCTGAAATAGTTCCTATTATCAAAACAAATGTTGATTCACTGATAGAATTACTTTGTGAATAAACCTTTGAGATGATTGTTACACTGAAAAAAATATTTGCAATCAAGTTAAAAATTTGATTGCAAAGTAAGTATTTAAAATTATTATTGCTTATCTTAACTCATTCCTTTTGCAAATAAATATTGATTAGTATAGCAAAAAAATATATTTTACGCAATTACTATGCTCTCGTGTTGATATACCATACATATGAAAGCTTCTACCTTTCCTTTTGTATATCTATCTAATTTTAGCCATATTGCTTGAGAATTCCATAACCTTTCTTGCAAAATCATAGTTTTAGGTGGTGACTAAAATAGATAGAAATATAATATTGCTTACGGTAGAAATTATGGTATCTCTTGGGAACAGTCATCTCTCTAAACATGTAAAGTCTGATTTTATTAATTAAGGAGGTACATTTATCGTATGGTTTTATAATCACTCTATGAGGGACAGGGGGATCACTTGCTGATTCCTCCTAATTTCTAGCTGGACGGTATTGATCGGACTCTTTATAAGCTCTAATGTTGCATGGGAAGAGCTCCTCCAACTTAAATCAGCGTAATGGGATAATACAGAATGGTCCATTTTTCTAATAAGTATAGTTGAGTCGGATGGAGATCTTTTATATTGACTTTCATTTCTTTCTCCTCAAGGGAATTCGATACTCACTTCTGCTTGCCTTTAAATCGCCATTGGAAGCGCAGCTTGTCATAGAAGGGAAACTCGATAAACAAGACTCCCAAGCCCACACAGAGACTGGCAAGAACGTCTGATGGATAATGAACTCCCACCCAAAAAGAGACAGTAGTTCATACTACTATTACTCTATTTTCATTGCTTTCACAATTGCTAAGGCAGTCAATACAAAAATAAAAAGTGGAAGCACTGTGATTTTTATGTTTGTAGCACTCGCTAAGGCAACGATGAGCATGCTAAGAATTCCTGGTACAACAACATTGAATACTCCAAGCACTGACTGGATGGTTCCCATGACTTCTTCTGGAACCATCGAGAATACAAGGTTGAAAATCCGAGGCCCCATCATTCCTACTGCAACTGCGCATAAGAAGACAACTACCAATAAAAGGAGGAAATGATTGGTCAACCAAGAAAAGAGAATACAGAGATGCATAATTTCTTCAAAGTAGACAATCATTTTTATGGGAATATTTTTTAGGATACCTCCACTCAAAAAACTTCCCACAATCGTTCCTGAAAAAATAACCACTGACAATGCTGCAATGGATTTCCCAGTGTCAAAGAAGATAAATGGATGATGAATCAACATCAAGGTCGTTAAAGGGGTAATAATGCTTAAAATCACTTGGTTCATAGCAGCAATGAATATTAATTTGATGATGGCTGGAAAACTTGCCAATATCTTCATAGAATAGAGGAAATGCTCTCCAAAAGATTTTGCGGTTAATCCTTTACTAACCTCCATCTGTCCCTCAATATCTCTCAAAGAAGTACGAATAAACACCACACCCAACAGTGCAAAAAGAAAGGTCAAAGCATTCAAACCCACAAACATCTGAAGACTGATGACCCCAATCAAAACTCCACCTGTAAGGTTGCTAAGAATATTAACTACACCAGCAGTTGCCTGTCTAAACCCCATAGCATCTGTCATATCATCTCCTATAATCCTCACATACAAAGGAGAAATCATAGCACCTGCAAAATAACTCATAGTATCTGATAAAAGATTGATGCCACAAATAAGAAAAACCATCCCCATAGAAAAGTTCTTATCCGTTACAAACAGTGTCAATAGAGTATAAAGCAGAAACTTACTTGCCAATATAGCAATATATTTTGCAACACGATTTTTTTGAAAATCGGCAATAACGCCTGTGAACAACTGAGAAATCTGCGGCAAAGTCTCCGAAACTGTTATACAAAGAACAGCTAATGAAGCAAATTTATATCCCGATACATAAGAAATAAAGGAAATATAAAATAGCGTATCACCAAATGACGAAACCCATTGATTAATCAGCAACATCCGGTAACTTTTATTGGTCAGAAAAGTATTCATTGGATTGCCTCCTTCTTCAACTCAAAAGGAAATTGAAACCCTAACAACGCCCAATATATCCCCAAAGTTCCAATACCAAAATCAAAAACTATTGATGATATTCTAACACATCAATTTTGGTTTGTCAATAATTTTTATGGTGTTTTTTTATTTTTTTTGAAATATGATTTTAAGTTATCTAAAAATACAAATCTTTTTCTTAATCTTCACTTTCCAATAATTTCATTTCCTTCTCAATTTCTAGCATCATTCTCTGGTTCTCTTCGTGCTTGTAAAGCTGATAAGATACTTGATAAAAACCTAGTATCCTATCCCTTTCAGCAAAGCTCTCGCTTATATTTCCCAATAAACAATACAAATCTGCTAATCGATAACTACTATTATATCTTTTACAAATAGCTATCGTTTCTGTAATTTCTTCTATAGCTTCAGATGTTCGTTCATTCAACCACAAATATCTACAATAGTTATATCGGAATTTAATCATCAATTCTAACTGTTCCAAATGATGAACAGATAGTGACTGGAGGTTCTCTTTTAAAAGTTGATAGAGTTCCTGATATGTGTCTTCCTGCCCCATATCAAAATAAAAATTAGCCAAGGTATTTCCCAGTTGTAGATAGTAAAAATCAGATTTTTTCAGAGATAACAGTATTTTTTCCAGTTTCGCAACTGCCCCTGTTTGATGATTTAAATAACAGAATTGAACTAATGTATCAATCCAGTCCAAATAAATCTGGTCTTTAGCAGATAGACGAGCACGTTTAGATTTTTCCAGTTCATAGATGTAATGGAGAGATTCATATTCCCTCTCATCCAAAAATTTCTTAGATAATTCTTTAAACTTATCAATATTTTCTAAACTAGAAACCTCAGTATCTTCAAAGAAATAATCCATGCTCACCTTCAATCGCTTAGATAGTTGAAAGAGTAATTCTGACCCAGGTGAATATTTACCTTGCTCCATACGGCTAATCTGCCCTTGCTCACAAATCCCCTCAGCTAATTCTTTTTGAGATAATTTTAATTCCTTTCTTTTATTTTTTAAGCGTGTCGCTAATAACATACCCACACTTTCTTCCTCCTTGCTTTATTTATTAAAATATATCAAACACCAAAACATGTTTCAAGTATATATTTCATATGTTTCTATTTGTATTTGTACAATTTTTTATCTTTTCCATCACTTCTGCTTGCCTTTAAATCGCCATTGGAAGCGGATCTTGTCATAGAAGGGAAATTCGATAAACAGGACTCCCAAACCCAGACAGAGACTGGCAAGAACGTCTGATGGATAATGAACTCCCAGATATACCCTTGATACCAGCACACTAACTAGGTAGAGGCCAAGGACGATTTGTACAATTTTTCTCCAGACTGGATTTTTAATTCGTTGACTGAGAATGACAATCAGAGTACCTACCATCAAAGTTACAGCCAGAGAATGCCCACTTGGGAAGGAAAATCCCTTCTCCTCCACAAGATGTAAGATAGCTGATCGTGGGCGCTGGTAGATATTTTTAAAGGTCACGATTAAAAGACCCGCTAAAGCCAAATTCCCCAGCATGAAGAAACTTTCTATCTTCCATCGCTTACGATAAAAGACAAAAGCTGTAATAACAACCCAAGTGATAATCACTGGGATATCAATCAAGCGTGTGATGGCTTTGAAAAGAATAGTCAAGTAATCTGGCAAATCTCCTCGAACTACCGTTTGAATCAATTGGTCAAAACCGACCAGCGTTTCAGGGTAAAATTTGACCATGTAGCCAAGAATAACGAAAAGTAAAAGGGCAAAACTGCCCTTCATTAAAAATGTTTGTTTATCTCTCATAATGTTTTAAGGTTGGTTTCAAGAGAACATACAACAACCAGAATGAAACGGAAAAGATTACACCCTCAATCAAGTTAAAAGGTAATACCATGGTCATTAGGTAGTTGGAAAGTCCCAAAATTTTTCCAATATCAAAGTTAGCAAACTTAGCGTACAAAGGAACAGCGTAAACATAGTTGAGAACCAACATAGCCACGGTCAAGCCAATAGTTCCAGCTAGAGAGCCTAGTAGGAAACGAAGGGTTGTCCGTTCCTTTTTCCAAATCAAAGCAAATACGATGACAAAAACTCCCAAAGCTACGATATTCATTGGCAAACCAATATAAGTATTCACTCCCTGACTGTTAAGAAGCAATTTCAAGAGTGAGCGAAGCAAGAGAACTCCTAGAGCAGCAGGCAAATCCATGACCACCAGACCCACAAGGACTGGCAAGATACTAAATTCGATCTTGAGGAAGGACGCCGCTGGCAAAAGCGGAAAGTCAAAGTACATCAGCACAAATGAGATGGCTGATAAAATCGCAATGGTCGAAAGTCGACGTGTGTTTGTCATAACAGGTTCCTCCAATTTTCTATAAAATCAGAAGAAGTTAGAAAGGATTCCTCTATCTATTCTCACTTTTTATATCCCAAAAGTTCCCTCTCACTCTATTAAGGAAATTCGAGCAAGCGGTTACAGTTTAGCTATAAATCTATCAGAACAGACAAAGCTATTCTTTCGTCTTCTCCCATCCAGACTATACTGTCGGTTGTGGAATCTCACCACATCAGCTTGCGCTCGCGGACTTATTTGGCTAAGATATTTTAGATTTATCTAGGCGTCGCAGTCGAAGATAATACTTAAAGTATATCGAGACAAGACAACGACGAGAAAGCTAAAATAGCTAGTCAAATTTACCGCCGGTCGGGAATCACACCCTGCCCTGAAGACTCTTTTATCATAACAAAAAACGCTTGCAAGCGCAAGCATTTTGTTCATTTTCATTTTTTATTTCAATTTATCTGCTTCATAGGTATGGACGAGCTCAAGACCTGCAAAGTTCTGCTGGCGAAGAGCCTCATAGACAATCATGCAGACGGTATTAGACACATTGAGACTGCGGACATGTTCATCATTCATGGGAATACGAAGAGCCTTCTCAGGATGTTCTCGCATAAAATCTTCAGGTAAGCCCTTGTCTTCACGTCCAAAGAGAAAATAATGGTCCTCATCAGTCGATAAATCCACATCAGAATACACTTTTTCCGCAAATTTCGAAATCAGATAGAGTTTGCCCTTCATCTGAGACATAAAATCTTCCAAACTCTCGTAAAAATAAATCTCTAGCTTATCCCAATAATCCAATCCAGCTCGCTTCATCTTGCGATCATCAATAGGAAAGCCCATGGGCTTGATGATGTGGAGGGGAGAATTGGTCGCAGCGCAAGTACGCGCGATATTGCCCGTATTTTGTGGAATTTGAGGTTCAAATAATACAATGTGATTTGTCATGACTTGCTTCCTTTCACCATTGCAAAAAAATAGCCACACTGCCCGGAGTCAAGCTCAGCAAACAGCGTGGTTAAGGCATCGTTAACTTACCTCACAACAGGTTTGAAGTAAATCAGCGAAACTACTTTCTTAGTATAACACTTTCAGAATCATTGTCAATAGAAACGACTTGATTTTTTCAATTTTTTCAAGCTATTTCCAAGGGTTGTAAAATCGTCCCTGATTCTGCAAGATAAGTAGTAAACTAGCTACTAAAAACAAGGTTGCCAAGAGCAAGGTAATATAGTCTCCTTTTTTCAAGGCCTGATAACTATACCATGTGCGTTTTTTTTCTTTCCCAAAGCGGCGAAGCTCCATGGCAGTCGCAATGGTATCAATGCGTTCTAGCGAGCTAAAAATCAAGGGCGTAATAATGAGCAGATTGCCTTTGATTCGTTGCATAAGAGAAGCTTTCTTGGATAATTCCATCCCACGCGCCTCCTGAGACATCTTGATAGTAAAGAATTCTTCCTGCAAATCTGGAATATAGCGCAAGGTCAGGCTGACTGAATAGGCAATCTTGTAAGGCACACCAATTTGATTTAAACTGGAAGCAAACTGACTAGGGTGGGTTGTCATCAAAAAGATAATAGCCAGAGGAATGGTGCAAAGGTACTTAATAGCCAGATTTAGCAGATAAAAGAGCTCTTGACTGGTCAGAGTGTAGGCACCGATTCCCTGCCAAATCACACTTCTCTCTCCGTAAAGTCCAACCCCATACTCGGGAGAAAAGAGATAGACCATCAAAACGTTTAAAACGGCAAATACCGTCGCAAAAACGGCTACAAAGGAAACATCTTTAAAACGGGTTTCTGACAAATAGAGGAGAAAGACTGAAAAGATGGCAATCAGCAAGAGCATTCTGGTATCATAGCTAATCATGGCCGCCAATGATACCAGAATGAAAAAGAGAAGTTTCCCAGCTCCTGACAAGCGATGAATCACAGTATCTCTATGCTGGTAACCGATTAATTTAGTTTGCATCCTTCTCTCCTTTCTTTGTAAAATGCCGTTAAAGCAAGTGGATCCACGTCTAGTTTCTTGGCCAAGTTAAAGATTGAAGTTTCTTTTAGGTTGGCTTTTACTAACAGCTCAGGATTGCTCAACAGACTAGCTGGATCAGTATCAGCAATCAATTCCCCATCCACCATGACAAGGGCTCGGTCTGAATAATCCAGCATCAATTGCATATCATGGGTAATCATGACAATGGTATGACCTTTTTGATGCAACTCTTCAAGAAATTCCATAATCTCAGTATAGTTCTTCTGGTCTTGACCTGCTGTCGGTTCATCTAGGAGGATAATTTCAGCTCCTAAGACCAAAATCGATGCAATAGTAACACGTTTTTTCTGACCAAATGACAGGGCAGAAATGGGCCAATTACGGAATTCATAAAGACCACAGATTTTCAAGGTTTCATAGACTCTCGTTTCAATTTCCTGCTCGTCCACACCTCGCAAACGAAGCCCTATAGCCACCTCATCAAAAATCATATTGGTTGAAATCATTTGATTGGGATTTTGCAGCACATAGCCTACTCGTTCCGCTCGTTCTGCAACAGAATCTCCTTTGATATCCTGTCCTTCCCAAAGGTAGCGACCTTCCGTCTGAATAAAGCTACTTAAGGCCTTGGCTAGAGTTGACTTCCCAGCACCATTTTTTCCGACAATAGCAATTTTTTCACCCTTTTTAATATCCAAATGTAGGGATTTTAAAATCGGTCTATCATCATAAGCGAAAGAGACATCTTCAAGTCGAAAGAGTGACTGCAATTCTGGGGTTTCTTTTACCAGTTCCGTCTGTAACTGGACTTGCCCTTTTGAGATAGACAAGTTATCCAGATCTGCTAATTGTTCTTCCTTGACTAAGTCCACACCTAATTGACGGAGAGTCGTTAGATAAAGGGGTTCTCGAATTCCATTTTGAGTCAATAAATCAGTCGCAAGCAACTGGTTAGGACTCCCATTAAAAAGAACACGACCATTGTTTATCAAGACAATCCGATCCACAGGGCGATGCAGAACATCCTCCAAACGGTGCTCGATAATAAGAGTCGTCGTCCCCTCTTCCTTATGAATCTGGTCAATCAATTCGATAATATCCTGACCTGACTTGGGATCTAGATTGGCGAGTGGCTCATCAAACAAGAGAATCGGACTTTCATCAATCAAGACACCAGCCAGACTGACTCGCTGCTTTTGTCCACCTGACAAATCCTGAGGACGCTGCGGCAGTAAAGGGAGAAGATCCAGCTTTTCAGCCCATTTATGAACACGGCTTTTCATCTCATCTAGGGCTGTCACATCATTCTCCAGAGCAAAAGCCAGATCCTCTGCCACAGACAGGCCGATAAACTGCCCATCTGTATCCTGCAAAACTGTACTGACCAGATGAGACTTATCATAGATGCTCATATCAAAAGCGGCTTGACCCTTGATCACAAATTCTCCAGACATCTGGCCCTTGTAAATATTGGGAATAATTCCATTCAAACACTGACCTAAGGTAGACTTGCCTGACCCAGATGGGCCAACAATTAAGACTTTCTCTCCCTTGTAAATGGTCAAGTCTACCCCTTGCAAGGTCGGTTCTTGTTGTGTTTCATACCGGAAAGAGAAATCCTTCCACTCAATTATAGCTTCTTTCATCTTACTCTCTTCATTCGCTTCTTCTACTCAATGAAAATCAAAGAGCAAACCAGGAAGCTAGCCGTAGGTTGCTCAAAACACTGT
>NZ_VMMS01000051.1:0-7561 GCF_013277315.1 Streptococcus sp. 2106 | reverse complement strand
TCGTCAGTTCTATCTACAACCTCAAAACAGTGTTTTGAGCTGACTTCGTCAGTTCTATCTACAACCTCAAAACAGTGTTTTGAGCTGACTTCGTCAGTTCTATCTACAACCTCAAAACAGTGTTTTGAGCAACCTGCGGCTAGCTTCCTAGTTTGCTTTTTGATTTTTATTGAGTATAAAACACCATAAAAAAATGAACTTGGAATTTTCAAGTTCATTTTTTCTTATAGTCTATTTCCGACATTAATACGGTTAATGGCACGTTGCAGTGCAATCTTCGCACGACGTTCTTGGTCAATCAAGTGTTTGTCTTGTGCTTCTTCAATTGCACGTTCTGCACGAAGTTTGGCACGTTCTGCACGACTGATATCGATATCACGAGCACGTTCTGCAGAGTCAGCAACGATTGTAATCATATCATTGGCAATTTCAATAACGCCACCGTTTACTGCAATCCAGTTCACGTGATCTTCGTCATCAATACGTTTTACCTTTACTTCATCAACTGCTAAAACCGCAATCATATTTTCATGTCGTGGCAAGATCCCCATCTCACCATCCAGAGTTCGAACCGATACATAGCTGGCATGGTGATCATAGACGAGACCATCTGGTGTCACGATCTGGACAGTTAACTGAGCCATAGATTACCTCTTAAAATCCCATTTTTTCAGCTTTTGCAATCACATCTTCGATAGAACCTACACCACGGAAGGCATCTTCTGGCAAGTGGTCGTATTTACCATCAAGGATTTCTTTAAATCCACGTACCGTTTCAGCAACTGGAACATATGAACCAGGCTGACCAGTAAATTGCTCCGCAACGTTGAAGTTTTGTGACAAGAAGAACTGGATACGACGGGCACGTGCAACCAAGGTCTTTTCTTCATCAGAAAGCTCATCCATACCGAGGATAGCAATGATATCTTGCAACTCATGGTAACGTTGGAGGACACGTTTTACTTCTGCAGCAACTGCATAGTGCTCTTCTCCAACGATTTCAGGTGCCAAGGCACGTGAACTTGAAGCAAGTGGGTCAACGGCTGGGTAGATACCCAATTGTACCAACTTACGTTCCAAGTTAGTTGTTGAATCCAAGTGAGCGAAGGCTGTTGCTGGCGCTGGGTCAGTATAGTCATCCGCTGGCACATAGATGGCCTGAATAGAGGTTACAGAACCCTTCTTAGTTGATGTGATACGTTCTTGCAATTGCCCCATTTCCGTAGCAAGGGTTGGTTGGTAACCAACGGCTGATGGCATACGACCCAAAAGGGCAGATACTTCTGAACCAGCCTGAGTGAAACGGAAGATATTATCGATAAAGAGAAGCACATCTTGGCCTTCTACATCACGAAAGTATTCAGCAATTGTCAAACCAGTAAGGGCAACACGCATACGTGCTCCTGGTGGCTCATTCATCTGACCAAATACCATGGCTGTTTTCTCGATAACGCCTGATTCTTTCATTTCCCAGTAAAGGTCGTTCCCCTCACGAGTACGTTCCCCAACACCAGTAAATACTGAAATACCACCGTGTTCTTGGGCAATGTTGTGAATCAATTCTTGAATCAAGACGGTTTTACCAACTCCGGCACCACCGAAAAGTCCAACTTTACCACCTTTTAGATAAGGGGCAAGAAGGTCGATAACCTTAATCCCTGTTTCAAGGATTTCAGAAGAGGTAGACAACTCATCAAAAGTTGGAGCTTTTTTATGAATTGGCTGACGCTCTGCGTCTTCTGTAAAAGGAGCTTCCAAGTCAATGGTATCTCCCAAAACGTTGAAGACACGTCCCAAAGTTTCTTTACCTACTGGTACAGAGATTGGACGACCTGTGTCCAATACTTCCATTCCACGAGTCAACCCATCTGTTGATTCCATGGCGATAGTACGGACCATACCATCTCCCAACTCCAAGGCTACTTCAAGGACGATTTTTGTTTTTCTTTCGTCATTTTTGTAGACGACAAGTGCATTGTTAATCTCAGGAAGTTTTTCCCCTGCTGCAAACAAGACGTCTACAACAGGACCGATAACCTGAGCAATTTTACCTGAACTCATCTCCTTCTCCTATTCTATATAAGATACTGTCGGTTCCTAGCTCAACTAGGTCCTAAGTTCATTTTCATACGAGCTGGACTAGAGCCTATTCTAAGGCACTAGCACCTGCTACGATTTCTGTAATTTCTTGTGTAATCGCCGCCTGTCTGGCACGGTTATACTGAATTGTCAAATCATTGATGACTTTCTTAGCATTATCAGTCGCTGTTTGCATGGCTGTCATACCCGCAGCATTTTCAGCTGTCTTGGCATCAATGATAGCCCCATATATCATACTTTCAGCAAACTGTGGCAACAACTGCTCCAAAATTTCTTCTCGGCTGGTTTCCAATTCAAAAGTCAAGCTATATTCTTCATCCGCTTCATTTGGATCCAAATCCACAATTGGGAGCATTTGTTCCACACGCATCTGGCTTGTCAAGGTATTGACATGGTGGTTGTAGCAAACATAAAGCTCATCAAAGAGTTCATTTTGGTACATTTCAACTGTTTTTGAAATAATCTTACGAACTTGATCAAAGCTAGGTTGGTCTGCCAAGCCACGTAGTTCATAAAGTGGTTGAATACCACGAGCCTTAAAGAAATCAGCTCCCATTCCACCAATACAGATCATTTCAAAACCTGTACCGTCTGGGTGGTATTCTTCTTTCAACTCCATAACGGCTTTCAGAATAGAGGAATTATAACCTCCAACCAAACCGCGGTCTGAAGTGATAACGATATAGCCTGTCTTCTTCACAGGACGGCTAATCAACATCGGATTGGTTGAACCACCAGCTCCATTACCATGAAGAATATCTGTCAAAAGTTTGCGAACCTTCTGAGCGTAAACTTGGAAGTTACGAGCAGCTTCTTCAGAGCGACCAAGCTTAGCAGCTGAGACCATTTGCATGGCATTAGTGATTTGACTCGTATTTTTTGTTGAGGCGATTTTTGTTTTAATATCATTTAGAGATACTGCCATCTGACACCTCTATTCTTATTGGAAGCTGGTTTGGTTGAGAAACTCTGTAATCGCAGCATCCAAGACTGCTTCTTCTGGCAAGTCTTTTGTATCACGAATGGTTTCCAAAATCTCTGGATGTTGAGCATCAAAGAAGGCATGGAACTCTTCCTCGAAACGAACAATATCATCTACTGGAACAGTATCCAAGAAACCATGTGTCAAAGCATAGAGAATGGTTACTTGTTTCTCAACAGGCAATGGTTTGTGAACAGGTTGTTTCAAGACCTCAACGGTACGACGTCCACGGTTCAACTTAGCCTGTGTTGCTGCGTCCAAGTCAGAACCAAACTTAGTGAAAGCTTCCAACTCACGGTATGAAGCAAGGTCGATACGAAGTGTACCAGCAACCTTCTTCATGGCTTTGATTTGTGCAGAACCACCTACACGCGATACAGATGAACCCGCATCGATGGCTGGACGAATACCCGCATTGAAGAGACCATCACCAAGGAAGATTTGTCCATCAGTGATAGAAATCACGTTGGTTGCGATATAGGCAGAGATATCTCCTGCTTGTGTCTCGATAAATGGTAGAGCTGTAATTGATCCACCACCAAGTTCATCAGAAACTTTAGCTGAGCGCTCAAGCAAACGGCTGTGAAGGTAGAAGACATCTCCTGGGAAAGCTTCACGACCTGGAGGACGACGAAGCAAGAGTGACAGTTCACGATAAGCTACCGCTTGTTTTGATAGATCATCGTATACAATCAAAACATGCTTCCCTTGGTACATAAATTCTTCCGCCATGGCAACCCCAGTATAAGGAGCTAGGAAGAGCAATGGAGATGGTTGTGAAGCAGAGGCTGTCACAACGATTGTGTAGTCCAAGGCACCGTACTGACGAAGTGTTTCTACTTGCGTACGAACTGTTGATTCTTTTTGTCCAATTGCGACATAGATACAGATCATATCTTGATCTTTTTGGTTCAAGATTGTATCAATCGCAATGGTTGTTTTCCCTGTCTGACGGTCACCGATAATCAACTCACGTTGACCACGACCAATCGGTACAAGGGCGTCAATAGCTTTCAAACCAGTTTGCAATGGTTCTGAGACTGACTTACGTTGCATGACACCAGGAGCTGGCGCTTCTACTGGACGAGTTTTATCAGTGTGGATTTCTCCCAGACCGTCAACCGGACGACCAAGCGGATCCACAACACGACCAATCAGACTTTCACCTACTGGGACTTCCATGATTTTACCTGTACGGCGGATTGTATCGCCTTCACGAATATCTGTAAAGTCACCTAGGATGATAATACCAACGTCTGTTGACTCCAAGTTTTGAGCCATACCATAAGAGCCGTTTTCAAAGATCAACAACTCTCCACTCATGGCATTGTCAAGGCCATGAGCACGCGCGATACCGTCCCCGATATAGGTTACAACACCTGTTTCAGTCACATCAAAATTGGGTTTGAAATTTTCAATTTGTTGCTTAATTAAAGCGCTGATTTCTTGTGCGTTAATTGCCAAAAGAACACCACTTTCTATTTCAAATTTTCTTTAACAACTTTAAGTTGTTGTTTAATACTCACATCAATTGTCTTGTGATTGGCAAAAATAACAAAACCACCAATGAGACTTTCATCGATTTGTTCTTTTACACTCCTTACTTTCAGAGACATTTTCTTCTCAATCAAAGGGAGCAAACGACTCTTTTGTTCATCAGTTAGAGGATGAGCAGCAGTAATCGTCACTTCAAATCGATTTGTTTCTTTTTCAAGTCGGTCCAAGCAATCTACAAGCACATCATAAAAAAGATTTGCTCTGTGATTGTAGACCAGAACCTGGATAAAGTTTTGTAATAAAGGTGACACAGAGTCTTGGAAAAAAGCAATCGTTTTTTTCTTGTCAGACTCATCTACTGTCACTTTTTTTAAAAAAGAAGGTAAACCTGTTTCTTCAGCAACTTGCTTGATTTGAGTCAAGTCTGAAAAGATACGGGCTTCTTCTCCTTTTTCAAGTACCAATTGGACAAAAGGCATGCTGTATTTTTCAATTACCTTTACTGTTTTCTTGTCCATTAAGCTTCTCCTAGCTGATCGATATACTGATCAATGAGTTCTTTATGGGCATGACCGTCAAGGTTTTGTGAGATGATTTTACCAGCTAGGCTGATGGTCAAATCTGCTACCTCACCCTTAACGCTTTGTAAAGCTTCAGCTTTGTTTTGAGCAATTTCTTGGTTTGCTTTTTCTTTTAAGCGTCCTGCTTCTAGTTTAGCATCTGCTAAGATACTAGCCTTACTTTGCTCAGCTGTTTCCTTTGCATTTTCAATGATTGTCTTGGCTTCTTTGCGACTGCCTGCCAATTCATCTTCACGTTTTTGGGCCAATACTTCTGCTTTTTGACGGGCTTCTTCAGCACTGTCAATATCAGTAGCAATTTTTTCAGCTCTTTCTTCGAAAATGCCTGTAATATTAGACCATGCAAATTTTTTAATCAAGACTAGCAAAAGAATAAAAGAGCCAGTGATTAAAATAAAATTACCAATCAATTCACCTACTGTTACGTGCATCAGTTACTCCTTTCTATTCCTCTTCAATATTAATCTTATTCCCTAAATACACAGATGTCAAAAGAGTAAAGACATAAGCTTGGATGCAGGAAATAAAGACAGAAAATGCAGTCCAAGCCAAATTAGCTCCAAAGGCTACTGGATACCAATAAATAGCTTGGTGGGAAAGAAGAAGTAACAAACTCGTCATGACCTCTCCTGCAAAGATATTCCCAAAAATCCGCAAAGCCAAAGATAAGAAGTTTGTAAATTCTTCCAAGATATTCATCGGTATGACAAAAACAGGACTCATAAAAGATTTTATACTTTTTTTAAATCCACGACGACGAACGCTTTCTATATGTGTCAACAAAATGACAAGAAAAGATAAGGTTAAGTCATACTGTAAATTAGCGGTTGGCGAACTCCACCAGTTAGTCCCATCGATCGTTTGAAGCTTTGTCATTAAGCCAAGGTTATTGGCAATCACCATGAAAAGAAATAAACAAAGGAAAAAGAGTGAGTAATCTTTCATGTAGCGCGAACCAATGTTAGGTTCTGTAAATCCAATAACAAAGTCATAGACATACTCAAGTACATTTTGCTTTCCTTTGGGTTTCAAGGTCATATTGCGGCTTGCCCAATAAATAAAGACAAAAATAACTCCCACAATCAACAAGGTCATGGCTAACATAGTCAGATTGAAGATAACAGGACCAATAGAGATGATTGGATTAATACTTTCTTCCATCTAAAATCCTCCCTTTTCTTCTCGTTCCATGTATTTATTTGATAATAAATGAGAAGACAAGAGTTACAAAGAAAGTTCCTTCAATAAAGGCAACACCTAAAAACATCAAACTACGAAACTCAGAAAGCATATCTGGTTGGCGTGCTACTGATTTAAACAGTCCATTCATCAATAAACCTTCACCGACAGATACGCCCATACAGGCAATACATAAGCCTAAAAATGTTAAATTCATAACGAATTCTCCTTTAAAATAAAATTTACTTACTTAGTGTAGTCCTAAAATTTAAATTTGTCAACTTTTAACCGCTATTGGAAGCGTTTAATAAAAATTATTTCCATTTTCTTTCGGATTTCACTCTATTCTGAAAAACTCGAGAGGGGAATCTCGGATTAATGTCAATTTAAAAAGATAGAGAGTTTTTAGTTTAAATAAATTGTTTTAAGATATCAACCACATCACTTCTTTTCTTAACCCGATAAGCCTTGATTCCCAATTTCTCAGCTGCCATTGCATTGTACCCAATATTGCCCAGAAAGACACAATTTCTAGGTTATAACTGGTATTTATCGATAGTTACTCATATACATCAGTCCACCTCCATACTTATGTGCGAGCCTCTCTTTGTATTATACCTCCATACTCACCTTACAGATTCTTTTGCTAATAATATCTTTGCCCAATGTAGGGATAGTCTTGTAACCTAAAGACTTCCTTGTAGCCATACCTTTTATAAAAATCAAGAGCTTGAAACTGGTAGGTATTGACAAAGGCAAAACGACAGTTTCGATTCTTAGCTTCAGTTTCTGCTTGCTGCAATAGTTTTGAACCGATTCCTTGCCCTCTCAGTTCCTCTTTTACAAATAAATACTCGATTTCTAGCCAATTTCTAAAAGTCTCTACTATCAAACCTGCCAGGAGATTGCCCTTTTCATCTTCGACATAAAGATTAAGTTGCTCACTTTCAGCTTCCTCTCTTTTTGAACGGTTATAAACACGAATCAAATTCCCTATTTCTTGCGATTTATGTGATTCCTTATTTTTCAATCTAAAGTATAGTGAAATAAAATAAAACATGCGCAAATCGATTAAGGAATTTAATCTAATTTCTAACAATGTCTTAGAAACCAAAGTATACTATTTTAACTTCAATGCACTATACATCTAATACTCAATGAAAATCAAAGAGCAAACTAGGAAACTAGCCACAGGTTGCTCAAAGCATGGTTTTGAGGTTGT
>NZ_VMMS01000050.1:0-17739 GCF_013277315.1 Streptococcus sp. 2106 | reverse complement strand
ATTTCAGAATCCCAAAGAAGGACTCCATCATACCATTGTCTGGGCTGTTACCCTTACGTGACATGGATGCTTGAATTCCCTTACCCTCAAGAAACTGATGATAAGAATCGTGTTGATATTGCCAACCTTGGTCACTATGGAGAATCGTATTCTCGTAGCGTTTCTCTGTGAATGCCTGTTCCAACATTGTTTTTACTTGTTCTAAGTTGGGTGAAGTTGAAAGATTATAGGCGATAGTTTCGCTATTAAAGCCATCTAAAACTGGTGATAAGTACAGCTTTTGAGTACTTGCTGGAATGGCAAATTCTGTCACATCTGTGTAACACTTTTCCATTGTTTTAGAGCCTTCAAATTGACGTTGAATGAGATTCTCTGCCTTCTTGCCAACATCTCCTTTATGAGAAGAATATTTTCGTTTCTGTCGCATTTTAGCTTGTAAATTGAGTACTTTCATCAAGCGTTGAACTCTTTTATGATTTACCAGATAACCACGATTTCTTAGTTCTAAATGAACCCGACGATAACCATAATTTCCCTTGTGTTCGATAAAAATGGATTGAATTTCAGCTTTAAGCTCTCGGTCCTTATCTGGTTTATCTAGCTGTTTCAAGTGATAGTAGTAGGTCGAACGAGCTAGTTTAATGACTTTTAGAAGAATATCTAACGAAAACTCAGTCATTAATTCTTGAACAATTTCTGTCTTTCTTCTTTCTCTTTTTCCTCCTTCAATCGGAGTTCTCTTAACTTTTTAGGATGGCATTCTCCGCTCTCAGGTACTCATTTTCTGCTTGAAGACGTTCTAATTCTGTCCTCTCTTCAGGTCTCTTTTTTGGCTTACGTCCCATTTTAGGTACTCTCCCTCTTGTTTTCTCAACAATAGTATACCCGTTTTTCTTGTATTGTGCTAGCCAATTAAGAAGTATCGTACGACTTGGGAGACCGTATTCAAGAGAAACTCTATCTTTAGTCCAGCCTTCATGTATGACTTTATCAATCATTTCTTGTTTTAAATCAGGAGAATAGTAACGATTTTTTCCTTTTTTGACGAACTCTATTCCGTAACGATCAATCAATTTAATCATGTACCTAATATTAGAGTTGTTTATCCCAAATTTATTTGAAAGCTTCTCTAAGCTATATCCTTGTTTTCTAAGTTCATAGATCTGAACTTTATCATCATGAGTTAATTTCATAATAAAAACACCCCAAAAGTTAGATTTTTTCTGTCTAACTTTTGGGGTGCAGTTCATTCACTAAATTACCGTTTTTTTATTTAAATTCTATTAACTACCTATTACTATTAATTACCCTGAGGCCATCGTTTATAAATTGACCCAAAACGTCAAGTCCGTTATAAATAAAGAGTCCTAAAATTATAGATGAAATAATAATACTTGCACAAATAAAATATGTACGTTTTTTTTCATTCATAATATCGACTACCTCCTAAGTTAGTATAGACTAATAGTTGTATAGACTAATAGTTCCGTTTTGATTAAATGGAACTCTATAATATGATGTACCTCCAATAGTACCTCCAAATGTAAATCCAGCTCCTAACAACTCTGCTTTAACTTGAGCTGAACCACTACTGTTTATAGCTGCTGTTAAAGTACCATTATAAGCATACTTTATACTTGTTGTGGGGTATCCTTTTGGAGACCAAACATCAACGTTTTGTCCTTCAATATATGTGTTTGTAATAGAATTTGTTATTCCTAAGTAATAACCTTGAACTGAGTTAATCTGACGGAAAGAACCCTCATTATATAATTCAATGTTTACACTTAATTGAACTGTAGTTCTAGCAAATGTTGCACTTCTTTTTAATGTGTGTGAAGTAACTGTAGATCGAGAGAGATCTGGAATAAATTCAATAGTTTCAACAACCTTTCCAGTATCACTATCAATAACAGTTGCAACTTCGTTGAATCCTGATTTCGAATATACTACTTCTGGATTAGGGATATTGTAATCCTCAACAGTAAATTGCAGTTCGTTGAATTTTATAACAAGGTCATTAGTGGTATCGGCGTTTACAGAAATAGGCAAATAAAACAATGCTAAACAACTAAATAATAGAGTAATTAGTATTTTTTTCATGATAATGATCACCTACCATTCTTTCATAACTAAGTTGGATATTAAGGGTTGATAATTATAGTTTGTACATTGGAATCATCTGCTTTCTTATAGGAATATTAATTGAATAAGGCAATTTCTTTTTATTTGTATTCGCTTACATTTTATCATATAATGTTATTGTAGTCAAGAAAAATGTGCTATTATGTTAAAAAATATTTTTCAAAATATAAATGGACGGATTTATTTTGGATACTATTTGTTATTTTGACCTGCCTCTATATAGGTAACCATGATTTGTTTCCTCTCAATCATCAAGAAATCTCTCTTCGTGGTAGTTTCTGGGGTTCGGTACTGGCCTTATATCACTTGCTATTTATTGATAAGTTTATTATTTCGAATCGAAAATAAAGATGAGGTCTATGCTTGACTGCCCACTGTTAGGATTGATTTTGGAGGAAAGATTTTGTCTCTATTATTTATTATTTTAAATTTATCTATTTTGTACAAGATCTATTCTTTGAGGCGGAAGAAATCGAAATACTTGATTTATACGGCCTATATCATATTTGGGGTAAATGTAGTATATGGTATTCAATGGTTATTAAGAGAACTGATTTCAAATATTTCCCCTTAATGTGTATGGAAACTATAACAAAACGCATAAGATTGAGGTTTTGACCACCTGTTCTTATGCGTTTTTGTAATATTAAAGATTTTCAGTAAGTTTTATACCTTTGGGAAGTCTAGTTTAGAATGCTTTCCCAACCAGAATCTCTGCTTCAATGGTAATCTCTGTCAGTTGGCTCCAGTCAATTTTTGTCTGGTCAACGTGAAAGAGGAGAGGAGTCATGCTGAGTAGGGCTTGGAGCTGCTCTGCTGTGATAGTCTTAGTCAGAGAGGCCGTTTGGCTAGATAGGATGGTAAAGTGTTCTTGGAAATGATTTTTAATATCTCGGTTGGAATAGTCCTTGTTTGTCAACTGGTCTTGTACCCTTTGACGGATTTCTTTGAGGTGATTTTCAGTTGGAATAACCTTTATCAAGATACCGTCTTTGGATAAAATGCGACGAAATTCTCCATAGTTGGCAGGGGAAAAGATATCAAGTAAGATATCCATGCTGGCGTCTTTTATAGGAAGACGAGCCAAGTCGCCAACGAACCAATTGACTGCCCAGTTGGGTTCGCTCTTGGCAGCGATTTGGACTGAATCTTTGGAGATGTCAAAGGCATAGAAGGTTTTGTGAGGGTGACTTTCTTGGAGTTTGCGAGAATAGAATCCTTCGCCACAACCGATATCTAAGACTGTGGTGCTAGTGTCTGAATTTGCTAACAAGTCAGATACAGTCTCTAAGATAGCGTGGTAAAAGCCGGCTTCTAGGATTTGTTGGCGGTTTTGAAAATTTTCTTTGTCGTAGTTAGCAGATTGCTTGATTTGAGGTGCCAGATTGACATAGCCAAATTTAGCCAAGTCAAAAGAATGACGGTTGTAGCATTTAAGACTGCTTTCTATCAGAGCTAGATTTTCTTGGCAGATAGGACAGGCGAAGGCAGTCGCAGAAGCAAAACGCTGAAGTTTGGGTTTGAGGTTTGTATTCATAGTTTAAGTGTATCAAAAGAGGCAAATGAAAGCAACTTTAGGATGATTTGTAATAGAATTAAATAGTAGTATCATTACTTTTCAAAGTACCAAAATTAAATTGCTTTTATATCTAAATTGCTATATAATAATAGCTAGGAGGAAATAAGTATGTTAAAAGAAGTATTAACCGTTGCAAAAGTTGCGAAAAAATCATCACTCTTTTTGGGTGGTGTCGCATTTGGTACCCTTGGTTTGAAAATCTTGGCAAGTAAGGAAGCTAAAAAAGGTTATTCTAAAGCTTTGGCTAAGGCTTACAAGTTGAAAGACGGGCTAGACGCATCTGTTTCTGTTGTGAAACAACATGGAGACGATGTCTTGCAAGATGCCAAATATTTGTACGAGCAAGAGAAAAAAGAAGAGCAATTAGATAGCCTTATAGGAGAATAATATGTCTTTTAAAGTGCTACATAGAGGATACCAACATATCCGACTATCATCTTCTTTTTCACTCACCTTGGATATTCAAGACTATCTTCGTTCCTTGGCGAGAGATGAAAAGGGGATTGAGTCTATCCAGTTTTACATGGATCAACAGCACTTTACTCTACGTATAAAAGAAGGCTTTTCTGTATTAGATAATGCAGAAGCCTTTTTAAAAAGAATTGATAAAGGGAAAGTTTCTGAGTTGATGACTCTTCCCATTCGTAGAGAAGAGAGTGCTTATTCTATTGTTTCAGGTGCAGCGATTAAGCGTATACTTTTTCGTAGTTTTGTGCCGTATCCTATTCGCTATATATGGACTTGTTATCAGGCTTTGGGTTATATTAGAGAAGCCTATCAAACACTAGCGCGTAAGGAACTAACGATGGAGGTCTTGGACTGTTCGGCGATTTTATTGTCCTTGTTTATGAACCAATCCAAGACGGCTAGCAATATCATGTTTATGCTTGATTTGGGGAATCATTTAGATCAGTGGTCCTTGAAAAAAACTGCAACAGATTTAGAACAGAGTCTTCTTGCAAAAGAGAGCGATGTATTCTTAGTGCAGGGCGATACGGTTGTTAGTATCAAGAGTTCCGATGTTCAAATAGGAGATGTCTTGGTCCTATCTCAGGGAAATGAAATTCTGTTTGATGGACAAGTAGTTTCAGGTTTAGGTATGGTCAACGAAAGCTCCTTGACGGGAGAAAGTTTTCCAGTTGAAAAAAGAGAGTTTGATTCGGT
Source organism: Streptococcus sp. 2106 (assembly GCF_013277315.1). Lineage (NCBI taxonomy): Bacteria > Bacillati > Bacillota > Bacilli > Lactobacillales > Streptococcaceae > Streptococcus > Streptococcus sp. 2106. The sequence continues at coordinate 12,851 of NZ_VMMS01000050.1, read as the reverse complement.
TTGTGCAAATACAGTATTAGAAACTGGAGAGTTACGCATTCGTGTAACCGATAATCAGATGAACAGCCGTATTTTACAGCTGATTGAGTTGATGAAGAAATCTGAAGAAAACAAGAAAACGAAACAACGCTATTTCATCAAGATGGCGGACAAGGTCGTCAAATATAATTTCTTGGGGGCTGGTCTGACTTACCTATTAACAGGTTCTTTTTCTAAGGCTATCTCTTTCCTACTGGTTGATTTCTCCTGCGCTTTGAAAATCTCTACTCCTGTAGCTTATTTGACAGCTATCAAGGAGGGGTTGAACCGTGAAATGGTGATTAAGGATGGAGATGTTCTGGAGAAATACCTGGAAGTTGATACTTTCTTGTTTGATAAGATGGGAACAATCACAACTAGCTATCCTATAGTTGAAAAGGTGTTACCTTTTGGGGACTATAGTGAGGAAGATATTCTCAGAATCAGTGCCTGTCTTGAGGAACACATTTATCATCCTATCGCTAATGCCATCGTCAAGCAAGCTGAGATAGAGGGGATTGAACATGAGGAAATGCATGGGAAACTCCAATATATCGCAAGTAAGGGGATTAAATCTCATATAGATGGGCAACCAGTTCTTATTGGGAATTATGTCTTGATGCAGGATGAACAGATTCATATCAGTTCAGAACAAAATGCTTTAATTGAAGAGTACAAGAGTCACTACAATCTCTTATTCTTGGCTTATCAGAATGAATTGATTGGAATGTTCTGCATTCATACTCCTTTGAGAAAAGAAGCAAAAGCAGCCTTGGAGAAACTTAAGGCACAAGGGAAAAAATTGATTCTGGCAACAGGGGACACCTTGGTTAGGACAGAGAAATTAGTCAAAGATTTGCCCTTTGATCAGGTCTATACAGACTTGAAACCTGATGGGAAATTTGAGTTAGTAGAGGAACTGCAGAAAGCAGGTCATACTATTTTGATGGTTGGAGATGGATTGAATGACTCAGCGGCTCTAACCCTATCAGATATCGGTGTGGTGATGAATGAGAGCGCAGATATTTCTAAGCAGATGAGTGATATCTTATTGTTAGATAATCGTTTGGATTTCTTCCAAGAGTTGGATTGGCTATCATCATCTTTGCAAATACTCATCAAGAAGAATATTCAAGATACCGTTGTCGTAAATAGTAGTTTGATTGGCTTTGGCTTGTTTAATTGGCTCAGTCCTTCAAATCTTTCTATCTTACATAATCTAACAACCTTACGTATTGTACTGCGTAGCCTGTCTATTAAGGGATAGGTGGGGACTATTAACAGCAAAAAGGAGTTACCTTTCTCGAGGGTAACTCCTTTTTTTATAGGTAAATGTTGAACAATTTAGTAAGTTAATACAAAGTATTTTTTCTTTCCACGACGGATAACAGTCAGTTCATTCTCTAACTTATCTGCGTCACTCAAGACATAGTCAAGGTCTTGGATACGGTCGCCGTTGACGTAGATAGCTCCGTTTTGGACATCTTCACGGGCTTGGCGTTTTGAGTTAACCACACCAGATGACACGAGCAGTTCCACGATATTGTGGTTTTCGTCTGCTTGAACTTGGTAGTTTGGCACACCACGAAGTCCTTGTTTAAGTTCTTTAACAGAAAGGTTTTTGATGTTTCCTGCAAAGAGTTGCTCAGTGATGTTGAGGGCTTCTTTGTAAGCTTCTTCGCCGTGAACAAGTGTTACGACTTCACGAGCCAAGACTTTTTGTGCCAAGCGTTCATGTGGAGCCGCTTCAAATTGTTTACGGATGTCTTCAATCTCATCAAGTGACAAGAAAGTAAAGATCTTCAAGAAGCGAACAGCGTCAGCGTCCATAACATTCATCCAGAATTGGTACATTTCGTATGGAGAAGTCTTTTCAGGATTGAGCCAGACTGCGTTTCCTTCTGATTTACCAAATTTCTTACCAGTTGCATCGGTGATCAGTGGAACAGTGATAACGTGGCCAGTCTTGTCAGCCTTACGACGAAGCAATTCAGTACCAGCTGTCATATTTCCCCACTGGTCAGAACCACCGATTTGAAGCGTGACATTATGGTCTTGGTTAAGGACGAAGAAGTCGTACCCTTGCATGATTTGGTAGGCAAACTCAGTGTAGGAAATCCCAGTTTCAATCCGTTTTTTTACAGACTCTTTACTCATCATGTAGTTGACAGTGAAGTATTTTCCAATATCACGGAGGAAGTCAATGAAGCTGATGCTGCCAAACCAGTCGTAGTTGTTGACCATGACAGCTTTATTTTCGCCATTTTCAAAGTCAAGAAAACGAGAAAGTTGTCCTTGGATAGACTTGACCCAGCCCTCTACTGTGTCTTTTGTTTGGAGACTACGTTCAGCATCTTTGAAGGACGGATCTCCGATGAGACCTGTAGCACCGCCAACGAGCGCATAAGGTTTGTGACCTGCTAGTTGCAAGCGACGACTTGTCAAGATTGCGACAAGGTGGCCTAGGTGAAGGCTGTCAGCAGTTGGATCGTAGCCAGTATAATAAGAAACTTGACCTTCTTCTAGGGCTTTACGCAAAGCTTCTTCATCAGTCGTTTGAAAAATCAAACCACGCTCTTTTAGCTCATCAAAAATGTGCATGTGTCTTTTCTCCTTTTTAAAATTATTGTTTCTAACTATTGTATCACAAACTTGAGCAATAGCCTAGTAGAATAGGGAAGAAAGTGGCTATTTTATTGAAAGTTTCCCTTTTGTGGTATAATAGATAGAGTGAGGAAATCCATGCAAAATCAATTAAATGAATTAAAACGAAAAATGCTGGAATTTTTCCAGCAAAAACAAAAAAATAAAAAATCAGCTAGCCCTGGCAAGAAAGGCTCAAGTGTCCAAAAATCTAAATCCTTAGAGAAGCCAGCCATTTTTCCAGCTATTTTACTGAGTATAAAAGCCTTATTTAACTTACTCTTTGTACTCGGTTTTCTAGGAGGAATGTTGGGAGCTGGGATTGCTTTGGGGTACGGAGTGGCCTTATTTGACAAGGTTCGGGTGCCTCAGACAGAAGAATTGGTACATCAGGTCAAGGACATTTCTTCTATTTCAGAGATTACCTATTCGGACGGGACGGTGATTGCTTCCATAGAGAGTGATTTGTTGCGCACTTCTATCTCATCTGAGCAAATTTCGGAAAATCTGAAGAAGGCTATCATTGCGACGGAAGACGAACACTTCAAAGAACATAAGGGTGTAGTACCTAAGGCGGTGATTCGTGCGACCTTGGGGAAATTTGTAGGTTTGGGTTCCTCTAGTGGGGGGTCAACCTTGACCCAGCAACTAATTAAACAGCAGGTGGTTGGGGATGCGCCGACCTTGGCTCGTAAGGCGACAGAGATTGTGGATGCTCTTGCCTTGGAACGCGCCATGAATAAAGACGAGATTTTAACGACCTATCTCAATGTGGCTCCCTTTGGCCGAAATAATAAGGGACAGAATATTGCAGGGGCTCAGCAGGCAGCTGAGGGGATTTTCGGTGTAGATGCCAGTCAGTTGACTGTTCCTCAAGCAGCATTTTTAGCAGGACTTCCACAGAGTCCCATTACCTACTCTCCTTATGAAAATACTGGAGAGTTGAAGAGTGATGAAGACCTAGAAATTGGCTTGAGACGGGCTAAGGCAGTTCTTTACAGTATGTATCGTACAGGTGCCTTAAGCAAGGACGAGTATTCTCAATACAAGGATTATGACCTTAAACAGGACTTTTTACCATCGGGCACGGTCACAGGAATTTCACGAGACTATTTATACTTTACAACTTTGGCAGAAGCTCAAGAACGTATGTATGACTATCTAGCTCAGAGAGACAATGTCTCCGCTAAGGAGTTGAAAAATGAGGCAACTCAGAAGTTTTATCGAGATTTGGCAGCCAAGGAAATTGAAAATGGTGGTTATAAGATTACTACTACCATAGATCAGAAAATTCATTCTGTCATGCAAAATGCGGTTGCTGATTATGGCTATCTTTTAGACGATGGAACAGGTCGTGTAGAAGTAGGGAATGTCTTGATGGACAACCAAACAGGTGCTATTCTAGGCTTTGTAGGTGGTCGTAATTATCAAGAAAATCAAAATAATCATGCCTTTGATACCAAACGTTCGCCAGCTTCTACTACCAAGCCCTTGCTGGCCTACGGTATTGCTATTGACCAGGGCTTGATGGGAAGTGAAACGATTCTATCTAACTATCCAACAAACTTTGCTAATGGCAATCCGATTATGTATGCTAATAGCAAGGGAACAGGAATGATGACCTTGGGAGAAGCTCTGAACTATTCATGGAATATCCCTGCTTACTGGACCTATCGTATGCTCCGTGAAAAGGGTGTTGATGTCAAGGGTTATATGGAAAAGATGGGTTACGAGATTCCTGAGTACGGTATTGAGAGCCTGCCAATGGGTGGTGGTATTGAAGTCACAGTTGCCCAGCATACCAATGGCTATCAGACCTTAGCTAATAATGGAGTTTATCATCAGAAGCATGTGATTTCAAAGATTGAAGCAGCAGATGGTAGAGTGGTGTATGAGTATCAGGATAAACCGGTTCAAGTCTATTCAAAAGCTACTGCGACGATTATGCAGGGATTGCTGCGAGAAGTTCTATCCTCTCGTGTGACAACAACCTTCAAGACGAATCTGACTGCTTTAAATCCTACTCTGGCTAATGCAGATTGGATTGGGAAGACTGGTACAACCAACCAAGACGAAAATATGTGGCTTATGCTTTCGACACCTAGATTAACCCTAGGTGGCTGGATTGGGCATGATGATAATCATTCATTGTCACGTAGAGCAGGTTATTCTAATAACTCTAATTACATGGCTCATCTAGTAAATGCGATTCAGCAAGCCTCCCCAAGCATTTGGGGGAACGAGCGCTTTGCTTTAGATCCTAGTGTAGTGAAATCGGAAGTCTTGAAATCAACAGGTCAAAAACCAGGGAAAGTTTCTGTTGAAGGAAAAGAGGTAGAGGTCACAGGTTCGACTGTTACCAGCTATTGGGCTAATAAGGCAGGAGCGCCAACGACCAGTTATCGCTTTGCTATTGGCGGAAGTGATGCGGATTATCAGAATGCTTGGTCTAGTATTGTGGGGAGTCTACCAACTCCATCCAGCTCCAGCAGCTCAAGTAGTTCAAGTAGTAGTTCTAGCGATAGCAGTAACTCAAGTACTACACGACCTTCTTCTTCAAGGGCGAGACGATAAGTTCTATAAACTGTGCTAAATGAAGTGGCTAATCAATTGATTGCCACTTTTTTCTTTTTCCCTTTCGTGTTACAATAAAGGTATGAATCAGTATCAGAAAAAGATTGTTAAAGGAACCATTTATTCGCTCCTATCCGGCTTAATCTGGGGAATCTGTGGAATTTTAGGAGAGTATTTCTTTACTCATTATCAGGTGTCTTCGGGCTGGATTACCTCTATGCGTTTAACACTGGCAGGAAGTCTTGTACTCATTTGGTCTGCAATACAATTAAAATCGCAAGTGCTAGATATTTGGCGAGACAAGAAAAATTACCTACCCTTTTTGGCCTATGCTATTTTGGGGATTTTTTCAGTCCAGTATTTTTTCTATCTCTGTGTAGAATACTCAAATGCAGCGACAGCGACTATTTTACAGTTTATCAGTCCTGTCTTTATCCTCTTTTACAATCGCTTGGTTTATCAAAAACGAGCGTCAAAAAGTGCTATTTTCTATGTTTTGATTGCTATGCTGGGTGTTTGCTTGATGGCGACAAAGGGAGATCTCTCTCAGTTATCCATGACACCACTAGCCCTTGTGACGGGCTTACTGAGTGCTATGGGTGTTATGTTTAATGTTATCTTGCCCCAGCCTTTTGCGAAGCGCTATGGTTTTGTACCCACGGTTGGGTGGGGGATGATTTTGGCAGGTTTATTTAGCAATGTTCTCTCGCCAGTGCATCAGCTTTCCTTTACTCTTGATATTTGGAGTATCTTGATTTGTCTCATTATCGCTTTCTTTGGGACGGCTTTTGCTTTTTTTATTTCCATGAAGGCGGTGTCCTTGGTTTCTCCTTTGGTGGTTTCCGTTATCAGTGCCAGTGAACCTCTCTCTTCTGCTCTCTTGAGTGTTTTGTTCTTAGGCCTGGTAGTGGATTGGTCACTCCTTCTAGCTATGGCCTTGATTATTTTACCCATGATATTTTTGTCTATAGAAGAAGCGAAAGAAAGTAGATAAAAAGTCTTTTCTTAATTCTAAAAGTGTGCTATACTAGAATAGTCAATAAAACACGGGGAGATAGTTGTGAAGAGTGTTTTTAGGTTGTATCGGTAGGGGTTTGCTTTTACCGACAGCACGTTTTATCTCACATCCCTAAAAAATCATACCTAAAAACAGACAAAAAGGCTTCAAATTTGAGGCTTTTTTTGGTAGAATAGTTATCATTATAAAGAATGAGAGGTTTTTTTATGACTGCTACAAAAATGAATGCTCAAGAAATTATCCAATTTATCGCTAATGCTGAGAAGAAAACCAGTGTGAAAGTAACTTTTGAGGGACAACTCGCAACTGCTGTACCTAGCTCGGTTGTTAGACTAGGGAATGTTTTATTTGGAGACTGGAAGGACGTGGCTCCGCTTCTCAATGGTTTGGTAGAAAATCAAGACTATGTTGTTGAGCAAGATGCTCGCAATTCTGCAGTTCCTTTGCTAGATAAACGTGCTATCAACGCTCGTATCGAGCCAGGCGCTATTATCCGTGACCAGGTAGAAATTGGTGACAATGCTGTTATCATGATGGGAGCTGTTATCAATATCGGTGCTGAAATCGGTGCAGGAACCATGATTGACATGGGGGCTATCCTTGGTGGCCGTGCCATCGTTGGGAAAAATAGCCACGTTGGTGCAGGTGCAGTTTTAGCAGGTGTGATTGAGCCAGCTAGCGCAGAACCAGTCCGTGTTGGAGACAATGTTCTTATCGGTGCCAATGCAGTGGTTATCGAAGGAGTCCAAATCGGTAGTGGTTCAGTTGTCGCAGCAGGAGCTATCGTTACCCAAGATGTTCCAGAAAATGTAGTAGTAGCAGGTGTTCCAGCTCGAATTATCAAAGAGATTGATGCCCAAACTCAACAAAAAACAGCGCTAGAGGATGCGCTTCGTACCTTGTAATTTGTAAAAGAAAAATAGAGGCGGGACCCTTTTTCCAGCCTCTTTCTGCTATATAGGAGGATAGATAGATGTTAGATTTGATTCAGACTAGACGAGATTTGCACCAGATTCCAGAGATTGGCTTGGAGGAGTTCAAGACTCATGCTTATTTGCTAGATGTGATTGAGAAATTGACTGCGGGCAAGGAGTTTGTTCAAGTTCGTACTTGGCGGACAGGTATTTTGGTTTACTTGCAGGGAAGTCAGCCAGAGCGTACTATTGGTTGGCGGACGGATATTGATGGTCTGCCTATCGTTGAACAAACAGGACTTCCTTTTGCTTCTCAGCATCAAGGTCGCATGCACGCTTGTGGCCATGATTTCCACATGACTATTGCCTTAGGCTGTCTCGAGCGCGCCCTTGAGGAACAACCTAAAAATAATCTACTCTTCCTATTTCAGCCTGCTGAAGAAAATGAAGCTGGTGGCATGCTCATGTATGAGGATGGCGCTTTTGGAGACTGGTTGCCAGACCAGTTTTATGGGCTTCATGTTCGACCAGATTTGAAGGTTGGTCAGATTGCGACCAATACTCATACACTCTTTGCAGGAACTTGCGAGGTGAAGATCCGTTTCAAAGGCAAAGGAGGACACGCAGCCTTTCCACATGAAGCTAATGACGCCTTGGTGGCAGCTAGTTACTTTGTGACCCAGGTGCAGTCAGTTGTCAGCCGCAATGTCAACCCAATCGAGGGAGCGGTGGTGACCTTTGGAGTTTTCCAAGCTGGAACAACCAACAATGTTATCACAGATACAGCCTTTTTGCATGGAACTATTCGGGCCTTGACTCAGGACATGAGTCTCTTGGTACAAAAGCGGGTCAAAACAGTTGCAGAAGGAGTTGCAGCTGCCTTTGATATGGAAGTCGAAGTGGAACTCAAACAAGGTGGATACCTACCTGTTGAGAACCATCCAGCCTTGGCGCGTGAACTAATGGACTTTTTTGAAGAAAAAGACGGAATCGAGTTGATTGATATCGAGCCTGCTATGACTGGTGAGGACTTTGGTTATCTCCTTTCGAAGGTAGATGGCGTGATGTTTTGGCTGGGTATCGATAGTCCCTACGCCCTTCATCACCCTCAGATGGCTCCTAAGGAAGAAGCATTAGCTATTGGGGTGGATGCGGTCTCTAGTTTCCTGAAAAAGAAGGCAGCAGAGTAGAGGGGTTGTCTATGAAATCGGAACTACGCAAGCAAGTCTTGCAAGAAATGAAGGCTATATCTCAAGAGCAAAAACAGGCTATAGAGCAAGCTTTAACCGAGCGGCTTTTACACCATCCCTTCTACCAAGAAGCCAAGGTCATCGCAACCTATCTCTCTTTTCCGCATGAGTTTCAAACGCAGGGATTGATTGAGCAGGCGCTGAGGGACGGCAAGAAGGTTCTGATACCCAAAACCTATTCCAAGGGGCGCATGGACTTTGTGGTCTATGATCTGCAACAACTGGTCAAAACTTCCTTTGACTTACTGGAACCACAGGGAAATTTGGAAGTGGTAGATGCCTCTCAGATTGATTTGATTCATGTCCCAGGGCTGGCTTTTACGATGGAAGGCTATCGGATTGGCTATGGCGGAGGTTATTATGACCGCTATCTGGAACAGTTTACTGGTCATACTTTGAGTACGGTTTATCATTATCAAGTTCAGGACTTTATCCCTGAAAACCATGATATTCCTGTTCAGGAGGTTCTGATTGATGAAGGAAATCTTTGATAGGCGTTACCCTGTGACGAGTTTCTTTCTTTTAGTGACGGCCGTGGTATTTCTACTAATGTTGGTAACTACAGGAGGAAACTTTGACAGGGCGGATACTCTATTTCGATTTGGAGCCATGTATGGGCCTGCCATTCGCCTCTTTCCCGAGCAAATTTGGCGTCTCTTTTCGGCTATTTTTGTTCATATTGGGTGGGAGCATTTCATTGTTAATATGCTTTCACTTTATTATCTTGGAAGGCAGGTAGAGGAGATTTTCGGTTCTAAGCAGTTTTTCTTTCTCTATCTTTTATCAGAAATGATGGGCAATCTCTTTGTTTTTGTATTTAGTCCCAAATCCTTAGCAGCAGGTGCATCCACCTCTCTTTATGGTCTATTTGCCGCGATTATCATTCTTCGCTATGCAACTCGTAATCCTTATATCCAACAGCTAGGACAGTCTTATCTGACACTTTTTGTGATTAACATTATTGGAAGTGTTCTGATTCCAGGAATCAGCCTAGCAGGCCATATCGGAGGTGCAGTTGGTGGCGCATTTCTAGCAATTATCTTTCCAGTTAGAGGAGAAAGACGGATGTATAGTGCTAGTCAGAGACTGGTAGCGTTAGTCTTGTTCGTAGGACTCGCAGTCTTACTTCTCTACAAGGGAATGGGATGAAAATTTGTGTAATGAAAAAAGATAAGGCATTTTTTGAACCTTATCTTTTTATGTTATACTCCATGAAAATCAAAAAGCAAACTAGGAAGCTAACCGCAGGCTATACTTGAGTACGGCAAGGTGAAGCTAACGTGGTTTGAAGAGATTTTCGAAGAGTATTATTCCTTCTCAGCCAATTCTTTTCCCAGTTGGATGAGGTAATCTTTTAAGTCATCTTTGACTTGTGGATGTTTGAGGGCGTAGTCAATAGATGTTTTCATAAATCCAAACTTATCCCCAACGTCGTAACGAGCTCCTGTAAATTCACGGGCAAAAACACGCTGTGTTTTATTGAGCGTATCAATAGCATCAGTAAGTTGGATTTCATTTCCAGCACCAGGAGCTTGCTTTTCGAGGATATCAAAAATCTCAGGTGTGAGTAGATAGCGACCGATGATTGCAAAATCACTTGGTGCATCTTCGGTCGCTGGTTTTTCAACGAAAGTTTCAACGCTATAGAGTCCGTTGATTCCTTCACCTTGAGGAGCAATGACTCCATATGATGAAACGTCTTCGTGTGGTACGGGCATGACAGCAATGGTTGATGCGTGTGTCCGCTCGTAATCCTTCATCAGTTGTTTTGTCAAAGGAACGGCATTCTCATCTGTGATGTCCATAAGGTCATCGCCCAGCATAACAACGAAGGGCTCATTCCCCACAAAAGCTTTGGCTTGTAAGACAGCGTCTCCAAGACCACGAGGGTGAGTTTGGCGGATGAAATGAAGGCGCATGCCAGTTGCTTCATCTACTAATTTTAACAGATCTGTTTTACCTTTTTCTTTGAGGTTGTACTCAAGCTCAAAGTTTGAGTCAAAGTGGTCTTCAATAGAACGTTTTGATTTACCAGTGACAACCAGAATATCTTCAATGCCTGATTTAAGAGCTTCTTCTACGATAAACTGGATAGTTGGTTTATCTACAATTGGCAACATTTCTTTAGCAAGTGCCTTGGTGGCTGGTAAGAAACGAGTCCCGAGTCCAGCGGCAGGGATGACTGCCTTTCTAACTTTTGATGTCATAAGAATCCTTTCTTTAGAGGGTTAAGACCACTCATTTTCTGCTTTAAATTCATTGTTCATGATATCATAAATGGCATCTTTGATGTTGGTTCCGTGATAAATAACTTGGTAAATGGCCTGTGTAATTGGCATATAGACTCCAAGTTCTTGCGCTAGTTCATAGGCTGCTCGAGTCGTTGAAATCCCTTCAATCACCATGCCCATATTGGCTTCGATATCAGCTAGGGATTCTCCCCGACCAAGGGCATCTCCAGCTCTCCAGTTACGAGAGTGGATGGAGGTTCCCGTTACGATCAAGTCTCCTACACCAGATAAGCCGCTATAGGTCAATGGACTGGCCCCGAGTGCTACCCCTAGGCGGGTGATTTCTGCCAAGCCTCGAGCGATGATGGCTGCCTTGGCATTGTCACCAAATCCCAAACCATGTAAAGCTCCGGCGCCAACAGCGATAATGTTTTTAAGAGCACCAGCGGTTTCAACCCCGATAACATCCGTATTGGTATAAAGTCGGAAGTAGTGATTACTAAAGAGTTCTTGAACGTATTGAGCCGTTTGTAAATCTTTAGAAGCAGCAGTGATTAAAGTTAGGTCACGTACAATGGTCTCTTCTGCATGACTAGGGCCTGAAACAACGACAATATCACTGCGGAGATGTTCAGGAATTTCTTCTTCAAGGATGGTTGATAATCGTTTATGGCTATCAGGTTCTAATCCCTTTGAAGCGTGCATGATGATAGCCTTATGGTCTAAGGTTTGTGCAACTTGTTGGGCAACAAGTCGTGTCACTTTTGTTGGGACAACAAACAAAATCGCATCCACATCTTTCAGTGCCTCTGCTAAGTCAGTATAGGCAATGATATTTTCATCTAGGACGACATCTTTAAAGTAGTGCTTATTAGTATGATAGGTATTAATTTCATTGATTTGCTCGGGAAGATTTCCCCAAATACGTACCTCGTGTCCATTGTCATTTAAGACTTGTGAAAGGGCAGTTCCCCAAGAACCAGGCCCCAAGACGGCGACGGTTTGTTTTTCCATGATTTCCTCCTTGATAGAGTTCTTTCTCTTATTCTATCATATTCTAGGGGATTTTGCACTTTCATTACTGGGGTATGGTGGAAAAATGCACAAAAACCGAGACGAAGGGATAAACTCTTAGTCTTTAGTTAAAGTGAGAAGAAATCTGATAGATAGTTTGATTCAGTATATGCTTATAATAGAGGTAAACAACTCAGGAGGTTCTTGTAGCTTGCGAGAGTTTGGCGAAAAAATTAAAAGATTACGTTTGGCTAAAAAAATCAGTCGTTCAGAATTTTGTGGTGATGAGTCTGAATTAAGTATTCGTCAATTAATTAGAATTGAAAATGGAGAATCCAGACCAACACTAACAAAGTTAAAATATATCGCTGAACGTTTGGGGGTTGAAGATTACAAGTTGATGCCAAGTTATATAGAGTTGGATAAGGAATACCTAGAATTGAAGTATTTCTTGATGAGGACTCCTACATACGAAGATGAAACTATCGCCCAAAAGAAAGAGAGTGTTTTTGCTAAGATTTTTGAAGAGTATTATGATAGGCTACCTGAGGAAGAAAGATTTATCATCCCAAATTATTCATATCTGGCACTAACGAACTACACAGTTCAAAAATTACCAGAAAAGCTAGTTGAAATACTGTCCTTCTGGTGATTTTGCTTAATTTCTGATGTTCGAGACATGATTGAGGAGATTTGTCTTGATTTTTTCCTAAAAAAGGGCAGACTCCTCCCTTGGTTTGATGCTCGATTTTTAAAATAAGGTGACTTATTCTGTTAGGCATGTTTTCCCCTGCCCTCTAGCTCTATATGGAATAGGGAGTATCAGATTTATCTGGCAGATTGTATCAAATAAGGCTTGAAATTGTTTTGAATAGGCGTATAGACTTGAGAATTTGAGAATATGTCGTCTAGCAGTAGAGACATATTTTCCGGTAATATGAAGGAAGAGAGGTCGAAAACGCTTGATAGTCAAGGCCTTTACTTCATCACCAGCTAGCTGCTTTAAAAAGAGGTAGAGATTATAAGCCAGATAGCCCATCATCATACGTACTTCATTCTTAACCATGGTCGAACTATCTGTCTTATCCCCAAAGAATCCTGCTTTCCTTTCTTTGATAAAGTTTTCAGCATTCCCTCGTTCACGATAGAATTGAAACAGCTCCTCACTATCTACACTGCTTAAATTGGT
>NZ_VMMS01000005.1:8451-15953 GCF_013277315.1 Streptococcus sp. 2106 | reverse complement strand
GACAAGCGATTTCTTTGTGGAGTGGTTCAAAACGCAACTCCTGCCTGCTTTGAAGACACCTCATGTTATTGTCATGGACAATGCTAGTTTTCATCCCAAGAACATTTTGGATGAACTCTGCATCCAAGATAAACACTTTTTCTTACCTCTACCGCCATATTCACCGGATTTGAATCCTATTGAGCAAGCTTGGGCTATCTTGAAAAAGAAAGTGACGGATTTATTAAGGGAAGTCCCAACTATTTTTGAATGTTTGGAACGCTTTTTTTAAAACTAAATGATTATATAATTGAAATAAGAAGAAAATCATTATCAGAAAATTATAGGAGGTAGTAAAATTGACTTGCTTAATCAGTGTTATTTTATTACATCAAGGAGATAAAAATAGTTTATTAGAGTCTTTATTAATAGTTGATAGACAAACATTTAAAGATATAGAAGTTATTATTGTAAAGCCAATATAGAACACCTTTTGTTGGTTTATTTATTCTTCCTGATGATTATTATAAACTTACAAAGGATTTTCGGTACTATATGGAACAAGAACTTGTTTTCGAAGAGGAACTTGTTTCACCGAGCTGGACCCATGAAGTTTATCCTTTGGGGCACTTAGGGGATATAGATATTCATTTTCTACATTATTCTAGTATTGAAGAAGCACGGACTAAGTGGGAAAAAAGAAAAAACGCATAAATTGGGATAATCTATATTTTAAATTTGATAATAAAGATTCAGCTAGTGAAGAAATTTTAAATAAGATGGATAATCTTCCTTATTCTAATAAATTAATTTTAGTCAATCGTCCATATAAAAATTTGAAAAGTCAATGTGTTATTCCAGGTCAGGAACATCTTCCAGAACTGGCTATTATGTCTGATCCATTAAATACTTTTGATATCATGGCTTGGTTAAAAAAAGGTGGCAATGCTCTTTAAGTGCAAGTTATTGCGCTGTAGCATATAAATCTATTCCCTACATATTTTTTAAATGTTCTACGAGTTAATTTGAAATGTTTAGCTTGTGGTATAATAGATTCATGGATAAAAAATATGAAAAAATCTCCCAAGATTTGGGAGTGACTTTAAAGCAAATCGATACTGTTCTAAGTTTGACAGCAGAAGGGGCGACAATCCCCTTTATCGCGCGTTATCGCAAGGACATGACTGGTAGTCTGGATGAGGTGGCGATTAAGGCCATTATCGACTTGGATAAAAGTCTGACCAATCTCAATGACCGCAAGGAAGCTGTCTTAGCTAAGATTCAAGAACAAGGCAAGTTGACCAAGGAGTTGGAAGAAGCTATCTTAGCTGCCGAAAAATTAGCAGACGTTGAAGAACTCTACCTACCTTACAAGGAAAAGCGTCGAACCAAGGCAACCATTGCTCGTGAAGCTGGACTCTTCCCACTTGCTCGCCTGATTTTGCAGAATGTAACTGACTTAGAGAAAGAGGCTGAAAAGTTCATCTGTGAAGGATTTGTGACTGGGAAAGACGCCTTGGCTGGTGCAGTTGATATCTTAGTCGAAGCCTTATCGGAAGATGTGACCTTGCGTTCCATGACTTATCAAGAGGTGCTGAGACACTCTAAACTCACTTCTCAAGTCAAGGATGAAAGTCTTGATGAAAAGCAGGTTTTTCAGATTTATTATGATTTTTCAGAGACGGTTGGAAATATGCAGGGTTATCGTACCTTGGCTCTCAATCGTGGGGAGAAGCTAGGTGTCTTGAAGGTCGGTTTTGAACATGCGACGGACCGTATTCTAGCTTTCTTTGCTGCTCGTTTCAAGGTGAAAAATTCCTATATTGATGAAGTCGTTCAGCAATCGGTTAAGAAAAAAGTCTTACCTGCTATCGAGCGCCGTATTCGGACAGAATTGACTGAAAAAGCGGAAGAAGGGGCTATCCAACTCTTTTCGGACAACCTACGCAATCTCCTCTTGGTTGCTCCACTGAAAGAGCGCGTGGTTCTTGGATTTGACCCTGCCTTTCGTACAGGTGCCAAGCTAGCTGTCGTGGATGCAACAGGAAAAATGCTGACAACACAGGTCATTTATCCTGTTAAACCAGCATCAGCTCGTCAAATCGAAGAAGCCAAGAAAGATTTGGCAGATTTGATTGGTCAATATGGCGTGGAAATTATTGCCATCGGAAATGGTACTGCTAGTCATGAAAGTGAAGCCTTTGTGGCGGAAGTTCTGAAAGATTTTCCTGAGGTTAGTTATGTCATCGTAAATGAAAGTGGTGCTTCTGTCTATTCTGCCAGTGAACTTGCTCGTCAGGAGTTTCCAGATTTGACCGTTGAAAAACGCTCTGCCATTTCTATCGCCCGTCGTTTGCAGGACCCCCTTGCTGAATTGGTTAAAATCGATCCTAAGTCAATCGGTGTCGGACAGTATCAGCACGATGTCAGCCAGAAGAAATTGTCTGAGAGTCTGGACTTTGTTGTCGATACAGTGGTAAACCAAGTCGGTGTCAATATCAATACGGCCAGCCCAGCTCTTCTTTCACACGTAGCTGGACTCAATAAAACCATCTCTGAAAATATCGTCAAATACCGTGAGGAAGAAGGAAAAATCACTTCACGCGCCCAAATTAAGAAAGTTCCTCGTCTGGGAGCCAAAGCATTTGAACAGGCTGCTGGTTTCCTCCGTATCCCTGAAAGTAGCAATATCCTCGATAATACTGGAGTTCACCCAGAAAATTACGCTGCCGTTAAGGAACTTTTCAAACGCTTGGACATTAAGGACCTGAATGAAGAAGCCCAAGGCAAACTCAAGTCTCTTTCAGTCAAGGAAATGGCGCAAGGGCTAGACCTTGGTCCCGAAACTCTTAAAGATATCATTGCAGATCTTCTCAAACCAGGTCGAGATTTCCGTGATTCCTTTGACGCACCCATGCTTCGCCAAGATGTCCTGGATATCAAGGACTTAGTGGTTGGGCAGAAGCTAGAGGGTGTGGTGCGTAATGTCGTTGACTTCGGTGCCTTCGTTGACATTGGAATTCACGAGGACGGTCTCATTCATATTTCCCACATGAGTCGCAAATTTATCAAACATCCTAGCCAAGTGGTGTCAGTTGGAGATTTGGTGACCGTTTGGGTCAAGAAAATTGATACTGAACGTGAAAAAGTCAATCTGTCGCTCCTAGCTCCAGATGAATCTAACTGATTACGTCAAGCAGGTTTCGCTAGAAGACTTCGGCAGACCTTTTATCCATCATGCCCAGTGGAATAGGCGTCTACGTTCGACAGGTGGGCGATTTTTCCCCAAAGATGGGCATTTGGATTTTAATCACAAGGTTTATCAGGAACTGGGGTTGGACGTTTTTAGGAAAATTGTCCGACATGAACTCTGTCATTATCACCTCTATTTTCAAGGAAAGGGCTATCAACACAAGGATCGGGATTTTAAGGAACTGTTGAAAGCAGTGGATGGATTACGCTTTGTGCCAACCTTGCCAAATAGCAACTCCAAGCCAATCAAGCTCTATCGTTGTCAATCCTGCCAGCAAACTTATTATCGCAAGCGAAGGATTGATACCAAACGCTATCGCTGTGGAGTTTGTCGAGGAAAGTTGCTACTAGTAAATCAGCCTGAGGACTGATGAAAGCCGAGCCTACCCGTGATATACTATGTCTAACCTAGCAGAAAGAGGAAATATCATGAACAGTAAGTTTTATAAAATGAGACGAAATCGCATGATTTCAGGAGTTTTAGCAGGTCTGTCAGACAAGTGGAACTTTGATGTTACCCTTGTACGTTTTCTGTTTGCCATTTTTACAGTCGCAAACTTTGGACTTGGGGTGATTATCTATATCATCCTAGCTTCTATCATGCCAACCAAGGAAGAAATCGAAGCAGAAATGTACGGAACAGGCCCACGTAAACGCAAAGAAGCTCAAGCCATTGACGATAATGAAGGCTGGTTTTGGTGAGGTTTTACAAAAGATTTGGAATACGCAAAAAGCTTTAAATCAATAGTCTAAACTGCTTGATTTAAAGCTTTTTTACTTTTAATAATATTTTTCCAGCTTCATCTACAAACTAAAAGCATTCTTTTGAACTCATGTTTCTAATCTATTTTTCATGCTGAGACAATACATTTTTTGAAAAATGATGGATGCTGATAACAACTGATAGCCAGCAAATAGCATAAGCAGTAGCTGTAAATTCTGTACCGATAAAGTATGTTTTTTCAACTAAGAGCTGACCGATGAATGGAGAGAGGAGATAGAGAAGTCCGATGAGTATATGTTCTTTGTGTTTCATTAAAGCGCACCTTCTTTCCTTATAGGTTGAACGACTTGCAAGTGTTCAATTTAATGGTATGTTATCTAGGTAAGCTTACTCAAATGTTAGTTCCCGCTTCCTCCTTTCCAAAGTAAGCCTTTTCACACTTATATTTTACAATTTTAAAAATAGGAAATCAAATCATTTTATAAGTAATTTTGCCTATATTTCCCCCAATCTTACAAAAATGTAAGATTAAAGTCTTTTTTGTAAGGTTAGGTTATGGCAAGCAGTCTTTTTTTGATGTAAACTAGACTCATAAAGAACAAAGGAGTAACATCATGAAACAAATCTTACAGAAGAAAACAAGAAAACCAAGCCACAAAGATATCGAGCGCGTTCAGCTGGGATGCGCTATGATGCAAGCAACATTTCATTTGATGGGATATTAAGAAAGGAGATTCTCATGACACTTTTAGATGTAAAACACGTTCAAAAAATTTATAAAACTCGTTTTCAGGGCAACCAAGTAGAGGCCCTCAAGGATATTCACTTTACCGTGGAAAAAGGTGACTACGTTGCCATCATGGGTGAGTCTGGTTCTGGTAAATCAACTCTTCTCAATATCCTAGCTATGCTGGATAAACCAAGTCGTGGACAGGTTTACTTAAATGGAACTGATACCGCAACCATTAAAAATTCACAGGCTTCTAGCTTCCGTCGTGAAAAATTAGGCTTTGTCTTCCAAGACTTTAACTTGCTAGATACTCTGTCTGTTAAGGACAATATCTTGCTTCCGCTTGTCTTGTCAAGAAGACCCATTACGGAGATGATGAAGAAATTGGTGGTGACAGCTGAGAATCTAGGTATCAACCAATTGCAAGAGAAGTACCCTTACGAGATTTCTGGTGGTCAGAAACAGCGTGTAGCAGTAGCCCGCGCCATCATCACAGAACCTGAAATTCTCCTTGCGGATGAGCCAACAGGAGCCCTTGACTCCAAATCATCTGCAGCCTTACTTGATGTCTTTGATGAAATCAATGAGCGCGGTCAAACCATTCTCATGGTAACCCACTCCACAGCAGCAGCAAGCAGAGCCAAGCGCGTACTCTTTATCAAAGACGGCATTCTTTACAATCAAATCTACCGTGGAGAAAAGACAGAGCGTCAGATGTTCCAAGAAATCTCTGATACCTTGACTGTCATGGCAAGCGAGGTGAATTAGTATGTTTCGATTAACCAATAAGTTAGCGGTATCGAACTTGATTAAAAACCGCAAACTCTACTATCCTTTTGCGCTGGCTGTTCTCTTGGCAGTCACTGTCACCTATCTCTTTTACTCTCTAACCTTCAATCCCAAGATTGCTGAAATCCGTGGAGGAACAACCATTCAGGCTACACTTGGATTTGGTATGTTTGTCGTCACCCTTGCGTCAGCCATTATCGTCCTCTATGCCAATAGTTTTGTCATGAAGAACCGTTCCAAGGAACTAGGAATTTATGGCATGTTGGGCTTGGAGAAGCGTCACCTGATCAGTATGACCTTTAAGGAGTTAGTGGTATTTGGGATTCTAACTGTTGGAGCGGGTATCGGTATTGGAGCCTTGTTTGACAAGTTAATTTTCGCTTTCTTGCTCAAACTGATGAAATTGAAGGTTGAGCTGGTCGCTACCTTCCAAATGAATGTTGTCATTGCAGTACTTGTTGTCTTTGGATTGATTTTCCTAGGGCTCATGTTCCTGAATGCCCTTCGAATCGCCCGTATGAATGCCCTCCAGCTCTCGCGTGAGAAAGCAAGCGGAGAGAAAAGAGGTCGTTTCCTACCTCTCCAAACTATTCTTGGTTCCATAAGTTTAGGGATTGGCTATTATCTTGCCCTTACGGTAACCGATCCTCTTACAGCCCTAACAACTTTCTTCCTAGCTGTTTTGCTGGTTATTTTTGGTACTTATCTATTGTTTAATGCAGGGATTACAGTCTTCCTACAAATCTTAAAGAAAAATAAGAAATACTATTACCAACCTAATAACCTCATCTCTGTTTCCAACTTGATTTTCCGTATGAAGAAAAATGCGGTTGGACTAGCAACCATCGCTATTTTGTCAACAATGGTTTTGGTAACCATGTCAGCAGCGACTAGTATTTTCAATGCCTCAGAATCCTTTAAAAAAGTGATGAATCCGCATGACTTTGGCATTACTGGAAAAAATGTTGAAAAAGAAGATTTGGACAAACTCTTGAGCCAGTTTGCAAGTGACAAAGGTTATAGTGTCAAAGAGAAAGAAGTGCTTCGTTACAGTAACTTTGGTATTGCAAATCAAGAAGGAACCAAGTTAACTATTTTTGAAAAAGGACAAAACCGTGTCCAACCAAAAACAGTTTTCATGGTATTTGACCAAAAAGATTATGAAAATATGACTGGTCAAAAACTGTCTCTATCAGGAAATGAGGTTGGTCTCTTTGCCAAAAATGACGGACTGAAAGGACAGAAAGCTCTAACTCTAAATGATCATCAATTTTCTGTCAAAGAAGAATTTAATAAAGATTTCATTGTGAACCATGTTCCAAATCAGTTTAATATCTTGACTACTGATTACAATTACCTTGTTGTTCCTGATTTACAAGCCTTTTTGGATCAATTCCCAGATTCGGCTATCTATAATCAGTTTTACGGTGGTATGAATGTAATAAATGTCAGTGAAGAAGAACAACTCAAGGTCGCTGAGGAGTATGAAAAATACCTCAATCAATTTAATGCTCAATTAGACACAGAAGGTAGCTATGTTTATGGTAGCAATCTAGCAGATGCTAGTGCTCAAATGAGTGTCCTCTTTGGCGGTGTCTTCTTTATTGGTATTTTCCTATCCATTATCTTTATGGTCGGAACTGTTCTGGTCATCTACTACAAACAAATTTCTGAAGGCTACGAAGACCGTGAACGCTTTATTATCTTGCAGAAAGTTGGTTTAGATCAAAAGCAAATCAAGCAAACCATCAACAAACAGGTTTTAACTGTTTTCTTCCTTCCTTTGCTTTTTGCCTTCATACATCTAGCCTTTGCCTACCATATGCTTAGTCTGATTTTAAAAGTGATTGGTGTAATAGATACGACTATGATGTTGATTGTGACCTTGTCTATCTGCGCTATCTTCCTCATCGCCTATGTGTTGATTTTCATGATTACTTCAAGAAGCTATCGCAAGATTGTGCAAATGTAAAAAAAGATACCTCGACTTCAAAATCGAGGTATTTCTTGTATTTTATACTCAATGAA
>NZ_VMMS01000005.1:0-8361 GCF_013277315.1 Streptococcus sp. 2106 | reverse complement strand
CATATATACGGCAAGGCGAAGCTGACGTGGTTTGAAGAGATTTTCGAAGAGTATTAAATACTGAAAAGTTGTCCGAGTAAGAAGGTAACGCCCATAGTTAAGAGACCAATAGCAAGGTTCCGAATCATAGCTGTTTTGGTTGGGGCTTTTCCAAGTTTGGCACTAGTATAACCAGTGAGAAGAAGGGCCACACCGACGATAAGGACAGTAACAGGGATGCGGTATTCACTTGGGAAAATGGTCACTGACAGCATTGGAGGCAAACTTCCAAGGAAAAAAGAAATAAAGCTAGAGATGGCAGCATGCCAAGAATTGGTAAACTCTTCATACTCAATACCGTATTTTTCCTCTACCAAAGCCTTGAGTGGATTATTTAAAAAGGCTTTGGTAGTCAAAAGTTGAGCAGAGGTTTCGCATTCTCCATTTTGGATATAGGCAGCATAGAGGGACTTTTTGGCTAGTTCCATATCTTGGTCTAGCAAGAGCTGCTCACGCACAACGGCTGCTTCCTCAGTATCTTTTTGAGTTGAAACGGATACATATGCTCCACCAGCCATTGAAAAGGCACCAGCTAAGATAGCTGCAAATCCTGATAAAAAGATAATCCAGATATTGGTCGTGGCACTAGCAACTCCGATAACCACACCAGCAATGGAAATAATCCCATCATTGGCACCAAGAACACCCGCACGCAGGATATTTAAACGACCTGCAAAATTTGAATCGATTTCGTGATTTGTTTCTGACATACTATTCTCCTTTTTATCCAGTATAAAGGAAAGAGGTAATGAAATCAATCTTTTAAAAGTATCTGAAAAAAGTTGCACGATTTTAATGATATAAAAATATCGACATCTTCTCTGATAGATCAAACACCGAAGGTAAAGAGTATAGAATAGCATAAAAAATTTTAAATTAAATAGGATAAACATTTTGTTCACTTTATAATCGTTTACAAGAGAATAATGAGTATTAAATCAAATAAAATCCAACTATTTTGCGAACTTTTTATATTTTTTTCGTAAAAGGCTTTACAAGTTCTTAAAAACATGATATAGTAATAAAGCTTAGAAAATGAGATGATGTTTTCTAGCAAATATAAACCCGAGTAAAAAATGCCTACGGACAGGCAGGGTTGAATGCCGAAGCGTGGTTGAAAAACCACATTATTGATAGGGTTAAAAGCCTACTTTTATAAGTTGATGTTAGGACACTTGTCCTAATTCATAAATTTTTAGTGTGGTGAAAGCACACGTCATCTTGTGAAACGATCAATAAAGTACGTAATATTTGCTACTAGAGAGTTAGGAAACATCGGGAACAGACATACTCAACAGAAACAAACATAAAAACGTCAGAAGATTGCAGAGCAGGTGAAAACCTGCTCTTTTTTCATGAGTCAACCTTTAGTTCCTTAGTGTTCATAAGGTTCTAAAAATATGGAAAGGAGTATGTCTTGAAGGAGTTAGATCAAAACCAAGCCCCAATTTATGAGGCCTTGGTGAAGTTACGCAAGAAAAGGATTGTTCCCTTTGATGTTCCAGGTCACAAGCGTGGACGAGGAAATCCAGAACTTGTCGAACTCTTAGGAGAAAAATGTGTAGGCATTGATGTCAATTCGATGAAACCCTTGGATAATTTAGGCCATCCCATTTCGATTATTCGTGATGCAGAGGAGCTGGCTGCAGAGGCTTTTGGAGCTAGTCATGCTTTTCTAATGATTGGAGGAACAACTTCATCGGTACAGACTATGATTTTGTCAACCTGCAAGGCAGGAGATAAGATTATTCTGCCACGAAATGTCCATAAATCTGCTATCAACGCGCTGGTTCTGTGTGGTGCCATTCCCATCTATATCGAGATGAGTGTAGATCCTAAGATTGGTATCGCTTTAGGTCTTGAAAATGACCGAGTAGCCAAAGCCATGAAGGACCATCCAGATGCCAAGGCCATTTTGATTAACAATCCCACTTACTACGGCATCTGTTCAGACCTAAAGGGATTGACAAAAATGGCTCATGAAGCTGGCATGATGGTTTTAGTAGATGAAGCCCACGGAGCGCACTTACATTTCACTGGTAAACTTCCAATTTCTGCTATGGATGCAGGTGCTGATATGGCAGCAGTTTCCATGCATAAGTCTGGTGGGAGTTTGACCCAAAGTTCGCTTCTTCTAATCGGGGAGCAGATGAATCCCGAGTACGTTCGTCAGATTATCAATCTTACCCAGTCAACATCTGCTTCTTACCTGTTGATGGCTAGTCTGGATATTTCGCGTCGCAACTTGGTCCTTCGTGGTAAAGAGTCGTTTGAGAAGGTCATCGAGCTATCAGAGTATGCTCGTCGTGAAATCAATGCCATTGGTGGCTACTATGCCTATTCAAAAGAGTTAATAGATGGTGTGTCGGTATGTGATTTTGATGTGACTAAGCTGTCAGTTTACACTCAGGGTATTGGTTTAACAGGTATCGAGGTTTACGACCTCTTGCGAGATGAATACGACATTCAGATCGAATTTGGTGATATTGGTAATATCTTGGCCTATATTTCGATTGGTGACCGCATCCAAGACATCGAGCGCTTGGTAGGTGCTCTGGCTGACATCAAGAGACTCTATTCACGAGATGGGAAGGACTTGATAGCTGGAGAATATATCCAGCCCGAGTTGGTGCTGTCTCCACAAGAAGCCTTCTATTCAGAGAGAAAAAGTTTGATATTGGATGAGTCTGTTGGACAAGTCTGTGGGGAATTTGTCATGTGCTACCCTCCAGGAATCCCTATCTTGGCTCCTGGGGAACGCGTTACACGAGAAATTGTCGATTATATCCAATTTGCCAAGGAACGTGGTTGCTCCCTCCAAGGGACGGAAGATCCTGAGGTCAATCACATTAACGTCATTAAGAGAAAGGAGAACTAGATGGATTTATGGTTTTCTGAAGTTCATACTCCAGATGTGAAATTGTCCCTGAGAACAGCCAAGCAACTCTACGCTGGAAAAAGTGAATGGCAGGATATCGAAGTCTTAGATACGCCAGCTTTTGGAAAGATTTTGATTTTAAATGGGCATGTCTTGTTCTCAGATGCTGATGATTTTGTCTACAACGAAATGACTGTTCACGTTCCCATGGCTGTTCACCCCAATCCCAAGAAAGTCTTGGTTATTGGGGGCGGTGACGGTGGTGTTGCCCAAGTTTTGACACTGTATCCAGAATTGGAACAAATCGATATTGTGGAACCGGATGAGATGCTAGTTGAAGTCTGTCGTGAGTATTTCCCAGATTTTGCTGCAGGGCTAGATGATCCTCGTGTTACCATTTACTACCAAAATGGGCTACGCTTTTTGCGAAACTGTGAAGATGACTACGATATTATCATCAACGATGCGACAGATCCATTTGGTCATACGGAAGGGCTCTTTACCAAGGAATTTTACGGTAATAGTTATCGTGCTCTGAAAGAAGATGGCATCATGATTTACCAGCATGGGAGTCCCTTCTTTGACGAGGATGAGTCAGCTTGCCGAAGCATGCACCGCAAGGTCAATCAAGCCTTTCCAATCAGTCGAGTTTATCAGGCTCATATCCCAACCAGTCCAGCTGGCTATTGGTTGTTTGGATTTGCATCGAAAAAATACCACCCTGTTAAAGATTTTGACAAGGAAGGCTGGAAAAAACGCCAGCTTTTCACAGAATACTACACTGCAAACTTACACGTGGGGGCCTTTATGTTGCCCAAGTATGTTGAGGACATTTTAGAAGAAGAGGAAGGAAAAAAATGAGTCGTTTATTAGTTATTGGATGTGGGGGCGTTGCCCAAGTTGCTATTTCAAAGATTTGTCAAGATAGCGAAACCTTTACAGAGATTATGATTGCTAGCCGTACCAAGTCAAAATGTGATGACTTGAAAGCGAAGCTAGAAGGCAAAACAAGTACAAAGATTGAGACAGCTGCCCTTGACGCTGACAAGGTAGAAGAAGTGATTGCCCTGATTGAAAGCTACAAGCCAGAAGCTGTTTTGAACGTAGCTTTACCATATCAAGATTTAACCATTATGGACGCTTGTTTGGCAACAGGTGTTCACTATATCGATACAGCCAACTACGAGGCTGAGGATACAGAAGATCCTGAGTGGCGTGCCATCTATGAGAAACGTTGTAAGGAACTTGGCTTTACAGCCTACTTTGACTACTCATGGCAATGGGCTTATCAAGAGAAATTCAAAGAAGCAGGCTTGACTGCTCTTCTTGGTTCTGGTTTTGACCCAGGTGTGACCAGTGTCTTTTCAGCTTATGCCCTCAAACACTATTTTGATGAAATCCACTATATCGACATTTTAGACTGTAATGGTGGAGACCACGGTTATCCATTTGCGACAAACTTCAACCCAGAAATCAATCTCCGCGAGGTTTCTGCGCCAGGTTCTTACTGGGAAGATGGGAAATGGGTCGAAGTCGAAGCTATGTCTATCAAGCGTGAGTATGATTTCCCTCAAGTTGGACAAAAAGATATGTATCTCCTCCACCATGAAGAAATCGAATCATTGGCTAAGAACATTCCAGGTGTTAAACGCATTCGCTTCTTTATGACCTTTGGTCAATCTTACTTGATGCACATGAAATGTCTTGAAAATGTTGGACTCCTTCGTACGGATGCCATTAACTTTAATGGCCAAGACATCGTTCCGATTCAATTCTTGAAAGCCTTGCTTCCTGATCCTGCTAGCCTTGGACCGCGCACGGTTGGTAAAACCAATATCGGTTGTATCTTTACAGGTGTCAAAGATGGCGTTGAAAAGACTATCTACATCTACAATGTTTGCGACCATCAGGAATGTTACGCAGAAGTTGGTTCACAAGCTATTTCTTACACGACAGGCGTTCCAGCCATGATTGGGACAAAATTGGTTATGAACGGTACTTGGAAACAAGCTGGAGTTTACAACCTTGAAGAATTGGATCCAGATCCATTCATGGAATCTCTGAATGAGTATGGCTTGCCTTGGGTTGTGGTTGAAAATCCACAAATGGTGGACTAATGAAGCTAGAACAAGTACCAACACCAGCTTACGTCATTGACTTGGCAAAGTTAGAAGACAACTGTCGCATTTTACAATATGTACAAGAAGAAGCCGGTTGCAAGGTTTTGCTTGCCCAGAAGGCATATTCCCTCTACAAAACCTATCCCATGATTAGCCAGTATCTATCTGGTACGACTGCTAGTGGACTTTATGAAGCCAAATTGGCAAGGGAAGAATTTCCTGGCGAAGTCCATGTTTTTGCACCTGCTTTCAAGGATGCAGACTTGGAGGAATTGCTGGAGATAACGGACCATATCGTCTTTAACTCAGAGAGACAGTTGCGTAAGCATGGAGCTCGTTGTCGGGATGCTGGTATAAGCGTGGGGCTGCGACTTAACCCTCAGTGTTCAACTCAAGGAGATCATGCTCTCTATGATCCTTGTGCACCAGGTTCTCGTTTTGGCGTTACACTAGATAAAATTCCTAGTGATTTGCTGGATTTGGTGGATGGTCTTCATTTTCACACCCTTTGCGAGCAGGGTGCAGATGATTTAGAGACAACTTTGAAAGCAGTAGAAGAGCAGTTTGGTTCCTATTTGCATGAGGTCAAATGGCTCAATATGGGGGGCGGCCATCACATTACAAGAGAAGACTATGATGTAGATTTGCTGATTTCAGAAATCAAGCGTATCCGAAAAACTTACAATCTTGAAATCTATATCGAGCCGGGTGAAGCCATTGCGCTCAATGCGGGTTATCTAGCAACTGAGGTATTAGATATTGTCGAAAACGGTATGGAAATCTTGGTTTTAGACGCCTCTGCGACCTGCCATATGCCTGATGTACTTGAGATGCCCTATCGTCCACCTTTGAGAAATGGCTTTGAGGCACAGGAAAAAGCCCATACCTATAGACTTTCTTCCAATACTTGTCTGACGGGCGATGTAATTGGAGACTATAGCTTTGAAAATCCAGTTCAAATCGGAGACAGACTTTATTTTCAAGACATGGCCATTTATTCTTTTGTCAAAAATAATACCTTTAATGGTATTGGATTGCCAAGTCTCTATCTTATGGACGAACAGGGAGACTGTAGCTTAGTCAAAGCATTTGGCTATCAAGATTTTAAAGGGAGATTATCATGATGGAAAGTCCCAAAAAATTAGGCTATCGCATGCCAGCAGAGTACGAAGCACACCATGGTACCCTCATGATATGGCCGACTCGACCAGGATCATGGCCTTTTCAAGGAAAGGCTGCTAAAAGAGCTTTCAGCCAGATTATTAAGACCATAGCAGAAGGAGAAAGAGTCTATCTTTTGGTGGACCAAGACTACTTAGCTGAAGCCCAATCTTATCTTGGAGACAAGGTTGTTTATTTAGACATTCCCACCAATGATGCCTGGGCGCGTGATACAGGCCCAACCATTCTTGTCAATGATAAAGGCCAGAAATTAGCCGTGGATTGGTCTTTCAATGCTTGGGGTGGAGCTGTAGATGGTCTCTACCAAGACTATGAAGATGATGATCAAGTAGCCAGTAATTTTGCTGAGGCCTTGGAAATGCCTGTTTATGATGCCAAACCTTTTGTCCTAGAAGGCGGAGCGATACATAGCGATGGTCAAGGAACCATTCTCGTGACTGAAAGTTGTTTGCTTAGTCCTGGTCGCAATCCTCATCTTAGTAAAGAGGAAATCGAAAATACCTTATTAGAGTGCCTTGGCGCTGAAAAAGTTATTTGGCTTCCTTATGGTATTTATCAGGATGAAACCAATGAACACGTTGACAATGTTTCAGCCTTTGTTGGTCCTGCAGAGCTTGTTTTGGCTTGGACAGATGATCAAAACGATCCTCAGTATGCCATGTCAAAAGCAGATCTCGAATTCTTAGAGCAAGAAACAGATGCAAAAGGTCGTCACTTCACTATTCATAAACTTCCAATTCCAGCTCTTCATCAAGTTGTAACCGAAGAGGATTTGCCAGGCTACATCTATGAAGAAGGAGAAGAAGAGCGATACGCAGGTGAACGACTAGCAGCTTCCTACGTAAACTTTTATATTGCCAACAAGGCTGTCCTAGTTCCTCAGTTTCAAGATAAAAACGACCAAGTAGCCTTAGATATTCTCAGTGAGTGTTTCCCAGACCGTAAAGTTGTCGGAATTCCAGCCAGAGATATTCTCTTAGGTGGTGGCAATATCCACTGTATCACCCAACAAATCCCAGAATAGGAGAAAAAGATGAGAAATGTAAGAGTTGCAGCCATTCAGATGCAATGCGCCAAGGATGTGGCAACAAATATTCAAACCGCAGAGCGTTTAGTACGTCAGGCTGCAGAACAAGGCGCACAAATTATTCTCTTGCCCGAGTTGTTTGAACGTCCCTATTTCTGTCAGGAACGTCAGTATGACTACTACCAGCATGCCCAGTCGGTGACAGACAATACAGCTATTCAGCATTTTAAAACCATTGCCAAGGAGCTAAAGGTCGTTTTACCAATCAGTTTCTATGAAAAAGATGGTAATGTCTTGTATAACTCTATTGCCGTCATTGATGCAGATGGTGAGGTGCTGGGTGTTTATCAAAAGACCCACATACCAGATGACCATTATTATCAAGAAAAATTTTATTTCACACCTGGCAACACAGGTTTCAAGGTCTGGGATACTCTCTATGCCAAGATCGGGATCGGTATCTGTTGGGATCAATGGTTCCCTGAAACAGCCCGCTGTCTTGCGTTAAATGGTGCTGAATTGCTCTTTTATCCTACAGCCATTGGTTCAGAGCCAATTTTAGATACGGATAGTTGTGGTCATTGGCAACGTACCATGCAAGGACACGCAGCAGCAAATATTGTTCCAGTCATCTCAGCCAATCGTTATGGATTGGAAGAGGTCACGCCTAGTGAGGAAAATGGCGGACAGAGTTCCAGTCTTGACTTCTACGGTTCCTCCTTTATGACGGATGAAACAGGAGCTATTCTAGAACGAGCTGAAAGACAAGAAGAAGCTGTTCTGTTAGCTACTTATGACCTAGACAAGGGAGCAAGTGAACGCCTAAACTGGGGCTTGTTTCGAGATAGAAGACCAGAAATGTATCAACGAATTACGGACTAGTAGGGGAGAAATGAGAGGTTCATTCTGCTAGACTAACTTCTTATTAGCAACTATAAGATACTATGGTATCTAGTAAATCGATTTTTATGATTCACTATTCTTTTATCTTGATTAGTCCGTATTTTATACTAGACTTCCTGCAAAACTAGAATCCTAGTTCATGATTGATAATACCAACAATCAAATTCATTCGTAATCTGAAGCGTTTACGATGATTTCGATAGGTTGTTGAA
>NZ_VMMS01000049.1:0-42388 GCF_013277315.1 Streptococcus sp. 2106 | reverse complement strand
ACAATCCTAATTTTCCATGATGGATCCAGTAGTAGATGGTAGAAATTCCCACGTTAACGCCCTTAGCCTTGACCATCATTTCAGGCGAAAATTTTTGGTTATGATAGTGGAGAATCTTTTCCTTCAGCTCCTTGTTCAATCTTGATTTCTTGACCGAGCGCTTGCGATTATTTTCATAAGACTGTTGAGCATAGTCGGCAGAATAAACCTCTTTAAAGCGTCCTTTTCCAAGACATTGTCGGACTGTCCCACGCTTGATTTCATTGTGAATGGTTTGAGGAGCTTTTCCAAGTAAAGAGGCGATTTCTCTATTTGATTTCCCTTCCTTTTTCCATCGTTCGATTAAACGACGGCTATCGATTGTCAAATGTTTGGCTTTTGTAGTATAATGGTTTTTCATCTCTGTGCCTTTCTTGTGTTTGTGATTGAACAACAAGTATAACACAGAGGTGTTTTCTTATGCCTAGAAGAGCTTTCATTTGACAAGAGGAACCCTTGAAGCAGTTTTGTCAGCTAAACCAAGGCTAATCTTAGCCTTGGCTTGTCAGCCTAACAGCATCAAGCCTCTTATCAAATGAAATCGAGGGCTAGCTATCAGCTAGTTGAACCATCTAATTTTTAGGAGGGCTGGGTGGCTAACTTCATTATAGAACTTTCACTTGGTTCTCTTTTTCGCAATGTTTTTATAAAAATGATAAAAACTATTGACAAAACAAAAATATAGTTTATAATAAAAACATAGATAATAAAAATATCAAAAACTATAAAAAGGCAATGCGTTTATGAAAAAGAAAACAGCAGTGATATTTGGGACATTTGCTCCGCTTCATCAGGGTCATATCGATCTGATCCAGCGAGCCAAGCGGCAGTGTGACCAGGTCTGGGTTGTCGTTTCAGGCTATGAGGGAGATAGAGGGGAGCAGGTAGGTTTAACGCTTCAAAAAAGATTTCGATATATCCGAGAGGCCTTTGGTGATGACGAGTTGACCTCGGTTTGTAAGTTAGATGAGACCAATCTTCCCCGTTACCCTATGGGTTGGCAGGAGTGGTTGGACAAAATGTTAGCGGAGATTTCTTATGATGAAACCCAACAAGAACTGATCTTCTTTGTGGGAGAAGCAGACTATCAGCAAGAATTATCAAATCGTGGCTTTGAGACTGTCTTGCAAGAAAGAAAGTTTGGTATCTCAGAGACTATGATTCGAGAAAACCCAAGCAAATATTGGAAATATATTGCTCAACCCTTCCGACGTCAGTTTACAAAGAAAGTGTTGATTATGGGAAGTGCTAGCAATGGGAAGACCACTCTGGCAAAGGATTTGGCTAGGTATTACGATGCACCAGTCAGCTTGGAATATGCACGTGAGTACCAGATCAAAAACAATGTCCGCGACGATGAATTGACTCCAAAGGATTACTATTATCTCCTGTTGTGGCAGTATGACCAGACCTCTAAGTTAATTGACAGTAATGCCAATAGGGGACTGGTGATAGCAGACACCAACTCCTTAGTAACCAAGGGCTACTATGATTATTACATGGAGTCAGAGGATCAAGGGGACTTATCGGGAGAGACTTTTGATAATCTCTTTGCCTCGATCTTGGCTAAGGAAAAATGGGACTTGATTTTCTTTGTGCAACCTATTGGCTCCTATGTCAATGACGGATTTAGAGATATGACTATGGCAGAAGACCATATTCGTCATAGTTTTTCCCAGCATTTGGACCAGATGAAGGAGCGCTACTTAGCAAACATTCCACTAGTTTATCTAGCTGAGGATTATCTAGGAAATTATGAAGCAGCAAAAGTGGCTATTGATACCATTTACCAAGCAGATTAGGAGAAACATATGAAAAAACTAACTGAAAAAATCACACAATTTATCGAAAACTTTAAAAATGTTCATGCAGAAGCTCGCAAAATCGGTTTTGCAGGAATCATGCACTTGCTCTGGAAAGATCTCTTTGTCGGTCGTAGCCTCTTCCAGTGGTTGTATCTCATCGCCTTGTCAAGTGTTCCCTTTATCTTGGAATTCACTCAAAATATAGATAGTCATGATTGGTTAAGCTTGTTTGCATCTTGGACTGGGATTGTCTGTGTTATCTTGGTAGCAGAAGGTCGTGCAAGCAATTATCTCTTTGGGGCTATTAACTCTGCTATCTATTTGATTTTGGCCATGGATGGGACTTTTTATGGCGAAGTCTTGACGACCGTTTACTTCTTTGTCATGCAGCCGATTGGCCTCTATGCTTGGCTGTCCAACCGTATTAATGACCAAGGAAAAGCAGAAGAATCGCATTTTGAAGCTAAGAAATTATCTATTTTTGATTGGCTCAAGTACTTGGCCTTGACTGCTATCATTTGGATTGGTATGGGCTTGGCTTATCAAAGTATCCATAGTGCTCGCCCTTTCCGTGATAGTGTTACCGATGCGACCAATGGTGTCGGTCAGCTCTTGATGATCCGTCTCTATCGTGAGCAATGGATTTTCTGGATTGCAACCAATCTCTTTAGTATTTATCTCTGGTGGGGTGAAAATATCCACATCCAAGGGATGTACTGGGTTTACACTCTCAATAGTCTAGTAGGTTGGTACCAATGGACCAAGGCAGTTCGTAAGGAGGCATAAAATGACGGACACGATGATTCCAGCAGGGATGGAAAAAGAATATTTTGAAATTCATGCAAGTCAGGAGGAGTTTTTAGATTGGTACTACAAGCAGGAACTCCCTCAATACGAAAAACCAAGTGTGACGGTGGATATGGTAGCCTACTGCTTTGTTGAAGGAAAAATCAAGCTCTTATTAATTCGCCGCAAGGCTCACCCTTATCAAAATTGTTTGGCTCTGGTTGGAGGATTTATGGACAAGGGCGAAGATGCTGCGCATGCCTGTCAGCGTGAGGTGAGAGAAGAAGTCAATCTCGATCTTCCTTTGGAAAAAATCGAGCAATTGATGACCGTATCGACCCCCGGCCGTGACCCACGGGGCTGGACAGTGACCATTGCCCACTTGGTTTATTTGCCTAGTCGTGTATTAGAACTTGTTCAAGCAGGAGACGATGCCAAGGATGTTGTTTTTGTAGATGTCGATTTTCAGACAGGCAAATGCTACCTAGAGGGAGTGGAGTTGGAGGAACAAGCCTTCGCTTTTGACCATTATGCCATTATTCAAGAGTCTATCAAACGAATCCAAGGCCGTCTCGACTGGAATCCGACCTTCCTTTATCTGCTGGAGGAGGAGTTCACTGTCTACGAAGGGACTGAACTGGTCAATCTCATCAACCCCGGTCGTCCAATCGTCAGCAATAACTTTCTCGTAAAATACGGAGAATATGTAGAAGAAGTTGGACTCAAACGAGTGCCTAAAAAGAAACCAAGAAAAACCTATCGATTGAAATAAAAAACGAGGTCGGGATAAAGTTCCTGACCTCTTTGTTTGCCTTTATTAGTTTGCTTTGCTGTTGCGACTGTTTTTAGGGATAGTTATCTTTCTTAGAATTGCTCAACATGTGAGTAAAAAGTCTTTGTATCGATACTTGAGATATTTTTCGTGTAGGAATAACAAAGCTATATAGAAAATCATAAAGACTGTGGTCAGATAGAAGATATCAAACGAAGTTTTGCCATAGTGAGTTGCGGATTTATAGGAACCAATTGCTCCCAAAATCAACCAAGGAAGATACTTGAAATACTTATTTAGTATAAGAGTGCACTTCCTATATTCTATTTCACTGTTATTATATTCCTTTGCAGCTAAATATGTAAGCGATTAAATAAGAGCGATTTAAAAAATTTTAAACAAAATAGGAATTTTTCTCTGTTTTTTCTATTAGATTACGAATAGAAGAGTAGGAGGAGTAAAGGTGTTTAAATTATGTGAGATTTTTAAAATAGTTTAAACAAATTATTGACATATTTAAATCTAAATGTTACAATTCCATTACAAAAAGATTTCTTTATATTTCTAAAATATTACAAAGGAGTAGAAAAATGAAAAAGAAAACCTATATCAAATTGATGGTAGCAACTGTATTGGCTTCTACCTTGCTACTGGGAGCTTGTGGAAATAAAAAGGAAACAACTCAAGCAAGCAGTTCTGCTAAGATAAGCCAGTCATCAAGCTCTAAAGCAGCCTCTTCTAGCAAAGAAAGCAAGACTCAGAAGTCCTCAACTTCAGCTTCATCTGAAAAGGCCAAGTCGTCTACTGATCAGTCTTCAGCAAGTGCAACACCATCACAAGCGATATCTGCACCAGAACAAAGACAAGGTCAAGAAGTGACTAATCAACAGGTAGCTAGTCAACAAACTCCTGCTCAGGCTCCTTCAACTCAACAAGCTCCTCAAGCTCAATCTAACCAATCAAGCTATGATCCTACAACTGATCGCAAACTTCAAGACAAACAAGCAGAGCAAAATAAACGCTACAAGGGTGTTTTAACCATGGTAGATGGTGATTTTTCAGCTGCAGCGGGCAATTGGAAGGGAGCCAATGGTGAAACCATTACAGTTTCATCAGGAGGTCAATTCACAGTAGAATCTTCTGATGGAAAGAAAGAAAATTACTCTATCAAAGGCTATTCTTATACTCTTGATGATGGTAAGTATAATGCCAAAATTGGTGGAGGAAAAGTCATCCAAATTACAACAGGAGCGGATGGCAAGGTTTCCAGTGTTGCTTTGAGTCAATAATAACTCGCAGTATTTGAATTTTTACAGTCAAAAACCCGTAACCTTTAAGAGAGTTACGGGTTTTGGTCTATTAAGCCTTATCCAATTGCAAGAGGGCTTCAATCTCTGCTAGGGTGCTAGCTTGCGAAATGGCTCCACGGAGTTTGGCAGCGCCAGATGTTCCACGGAGATAGTGAGGAGCGAGGCCACGGAATTCACGAACTGCGACGTTTTCTCCTTTGAGGTTAATCAATCGTTTCAAGTGTTCGTAGGCGATTTTCATCTTATCTTCAAAGGTCAAATCAGGTAGGATTTCTCCTGTTTCAAAGTAATGGTTGATTTGGTTGAAGAGGTAGGGATTTCCTATGGCAGCGCGGCCAATCATGACTGCATCAGCACCGACTTCTTCAATGCGTTGTTTGGCTTCTTGAACTGTACGGATGTCACCGTTGGCGATGAATGGAATCTTGGTCAGAGCTTGGGCAACCTTGTGCAGGGTCTCAAGGTCTGCGTGACCTGTATACATTTGCTCACGGGTACGGCCATGCATGGCGAGGGCAGAAACACCTGCTGCTTCAGCAGCGAGGGCATTTTCTACTGCAAGAGACGGGTCAGCCCAGCCGGTACGCATCTTGACAGTAAGTGGAATATCAAGGACAGATTGGACCTTGTTGATGATAGAGTAAATCTTATCTGGATCCTTGAGCCACATAGCGCCAGCTTCGTTCTTCACGATTTTATTAACTGGACAGCCCATGTTGATATCGACGATATCGGTCTTAGTGTTTTCTTGGATGAATTCTGCTGCGCGTGCGAGGCTGTCTTCATCGCTACCAAAAAGTTGGATAGAGACAGGGTTTTCGCCTTCATCGATATGAAGCATGTGCAGGGTTTTTTCGTTGTTGTATTGGATTCCCTTGTCAGAGACCATTTCCATGACAACGAGTCCAGCTCCGAGCTCTTTTGCGATGGTACGAAAGGCTGAGTTGGTGACACCAGCCATAGGTGCTAAAACGGTACGATTGGGAATCTCAACATTGCCAATCATAAAAGGTGTATTAAGATTTGTCACGAATGAGTTCCTCCAGGTCGTTTTCATCAAAGTTGTAAGTTGTCTGGCAGAATTGACAAGTGATTTCTGCCCCGTGGTCTTCCTCTTTCATTTCCTGCAAGTCTGAGCTTGGAAGGCTTGCAAGAGCGTTCATAAAGCGCTCATGGCTACAGTCACATTGGAAACGGATTTCTTCTTCAGAAAGACGCTTGTAGGCCTCGTCACCGTAGATAGCCTTGAGGAGGGCTTCGATATGGTCGTCGCTTTCGAGAAGAGTAGAGATAGCTGGCATTTCTTGGATGCGTTTTTCAAAGCGAGCAATCTCTTCTTCCTTGGCTCCTGGCAAGACTTGGACTAGGAAACCACCTGCAACCTTGACCTTGTCTTCCTCGTCCAAAAGGACATTGAGGCCGACTGCTGAAGGTGTCTGTTGGCTTTCTGTTAGGTAGAAAGCCAGGTCTTCCCCAATCTCTCCAGAGATGAGTGGGGTCAAGGAAGTATAAGGATTTCCAATGCCGTAGTCTGTGATAACGAGAAATTGACCATTTCCAACAAAAGGTCCGACTAGAACTTCACCAGTTGCAGTCTTTTTGATGTCGACACCGGGATTTTGAACGTAACCTTTGACATTCCCCTTGGTATCAGCGACCGTGATGATAGCACCTAGGGAGCTAGAACCCAGCACCTTAACTGTAAGTTTGGTATTTCCTTTTTCATTGGCTGCGAGAATCTGGCTAGCGATAAGAGTTCGACCAAGCGCTACAGTTGAGCTGGCTTGGGTTTGATGTTTTTCTTGAGCAGTGCGGACGGTTTCTGTGCTATCAAGGACAAAAGCACGAAAGGCTCCGCTTTCTGATATAGTTTTAATAATTTTATCCATAGCTACTATTTTAGCATAAAAATGCCCAAAGGGGGAGCCGTGTGTTTGCTGATTTTCAGGATAATGGACTAGGAAATCAGCAGGTAAATAAAAAGAGAAACAGATTATTTCAGCATTTGTAAGATTTATGCTATGCTTAAGGTAGAAAATGAAAGGGGTAACAAATGTATTTAGGAGATTTGATGGAGAAGGCCGAGTGTGGTCAATTTTCAATCCTTTCCTTTCTATTACAAGAGTCTCAGACGACTGTCAAGGCTGTAATAGAGGAGACAGGATTTTCAAAAGCAACCCTAACCAAATATGTCACCCTGCTCAATGACAAGGCTTTGGATAGTGGTTTAGAGCTGACTATTCACTTAGAAAATGAAAATCTGCGCCTGTCGATCGGTGAAGCTACCAAGGGGAGAGATATTCGGAGCTTGTTTTTGGAGAATGCTGTTAAATACCAGATTTTGGTTTATCTTCTCTACCACCAACAGTTTTTGGCCCATCAGCTGGCTCAAGAATTGATGATTAGTGAGGCTACGCTTGGTCGCCACTTGGCTGGTTTAAATCAGATTTTGTCAGAATTTGATTTATCCATCCAGAATGGACGTTGGCGAGGTCCAGAGCATCAGATTCGCTATTTCTATTTCTGTCTTTTTCGCAAGGTCTGGTCTAGTCAGGAATGGGAAGGTCACATGCAGAAATCAGAGAGAAAACAGGAAATTGCTACACTAGAAGAAATCTGCGGTGCAAGTTTGTCTTCGGGGCAGAAATTGGACTTGGTTCTCTGGGCTCACATCAGTCAACAACGTCTTCGGGTCAATGCCTGTCAGTTTCAAGTGATAGAAGAAAAAATGCGAGGGTATTTTGACAATATTTTCTACCTTCGTTTGCATCGAAAGACTCCGTCCTTTTTTGCTGGGCAACACCTTCCTCTAGGGACTGAAGATGGTGAGATGATGATTTTCTTCTCTTTCCTCCTATCTCATCGCATCCTTCCTCTTCATACTATGGAGTATATCCTTGGTTTTGGAGGGCAGTTGGTAGATTTGCTGACACAATTGATTCAAGAAATGAAGAAGGAGGAGCTGCTGGGGGACTACACAGAGGACCATGTCACCTATGAACTTAGCCAGCTTTGTGCTCAAGTCTATCTCTATAAGGGTTATATTTTACAGGATCGCTACAAGTATCAGTTAGAGAATCGTCATCCATATTTACTGATGGAACATGATTTTAAAGAGACAGCAGAGGAGATTTTTCATGCTCTACCTGCCTTTCAGCAGGGGACAGACTTAGATAAGAAAATTCTCTGGGAATGGCTGCAGTTAATCGAATATATGGCTGAAAATGGTGGCCAGCATATGCGGATTGGTCTGGATTTGACATCTGGTTTTCTTGTCTTTTCAAGGATGGCAGCCATTTTGAAACGGTATTTGGAATACAATCGTTTTATTACCATTGAAGCCTATGACCGAACTCGGCATTATGATTTGCTGGTTACCAATAACCCTATTTATAAGAAGGAGCAGACACCAGTTTATTATTTAAAAAACGACTTGGATATGGAAGATTTGGTAGCGATTCGCCAGTTATTGTTTAGTTAAAGAAGATGGCAAAAAAACTCAATTTTAGGAGAAAAAGAAGTAAAATTTTCTGCAATAAAACGCATATTATCGAGTCTTTTCAACACTTGACAATATGCGTTTGTTTGACTTTAAATTCTTTTTGCTCAGCCTTTTATTTTATATTCTTAGACAAAATTGCTAGAATTACCTCGTTATCATTTGTGTTATCTACTTTAATAAGACCTGTATCAATTCTACTAAATAATGAATTAATAATGATTAGTCTTTCCTCTTTATCAATATTTGTACCAGCATAAGTCAAAGATTGATAAAATCTAGTTAAAGCTGCTTTCTGTTTGTATTCGGTGGCTAAATGATGATTTGACATTACGATTTTTACCAGTATTCTAATTATATAGATAAAGAAAGAAATAACAGAAATAAATACGAATGATTCTGAAAGAAAAGGAATTTCTTTGATGATATCTAAAGAATAATTATGTATAACTGTAATTAATTTTGTCGAAGTAAAAATTAAAGCTAGTACAGTTACAATAAGGATGATAGTCCAATTTCTAGCCTGCTTTATATATTCTGTAGCACGTTTATTCCAGAGTTGTTCGGGTGCCTCCAATGATAGTTTATTCTTATAAGTCTCCTCTAAATGTTCAAGTTTATCTTTCTTTTCCTTTTGCCAACGATTTATTGAGCTTTGAAACTCTTTTAATTCTATGGCCTTATCATCAAATTGTTGTTGAATATCATTGTATCTGTTTTCGATAAAAGAGGTAATTTCTTTATATTGTTCATTAGAATTATCAGAAATTTCTTGTAACTTACTGGTTAATGGATATATAATATTTTTTTCAAAGTCGAATATATTTTCCCTAATATTAGAGAACTGTTTTCTAAGTAAATACAGAGCCGGATAGAATTGGTATGGATAAGAGCTTGAAAAATAATTGCCTATAGAACTTATATTCTTAGAGAGATAGATGTAACTTCTTATCGCTTCTGTAAGATTGTCTGTTGTTTGCTCTATATAGAATGAAACAAAACTCTTTATTTTTCGAATTTCTAAATCTTTATCAATAGGTGAATCAATTGATAGTATGTAAACAAGCTTCCCTTGCTCAGTAGTTTCACGACTACTTGACAAGTTATAATAAAGATAGTTATTTATAGTATCCGTATTTAAGTCGTCAATCTCAGAAAGAAATTTCCTTATGCCATTTATCTTATTATTCATGATTTGCCAATTTGAATAATAATTAGATGGTGCTTTTTCTGAAACAATCTTCCAATAGTCAAAATTAGTTTTTATTACTTTTTCAATTTGATCAAAAGTAAACATCGCTTCACGTTCGTTGAAGTTTATAGTATTGTTACTGTTAATTGTAAATCGAAATAAAATTTTATCATCCAAAAAATTAGATATTTGTTTGCTCGTAAAACTCATCATACTACCAGCCTATTTAGTCGTTTGAAACTTCTTATTTTTAATTAATATCCTAAAATAAGTGCTCTTACCATTTATTGATAAATCTTTTCCGTCATCTCCTTTTCGGAATCCAACAATTTCAAATTGATTTGGATTAAACTTATGAAGAAAAGTTATTGGAACTCCCATAACTCCTCGATAATCATAAGGAATATCTACTGTTTTATTGATATTGATACCGTTGTAATTATCGTAGGTTAAATATTGGTCTTCATTATTTTTATACTTTTTGGTAAGAATAATGTCCTCGTGCCTTTTGAAATTATCTAAATTTGTTAGCCATAAACAGTTATTAGGGGAAACAATTCTTTCACCACGTTCATTTATAGTGGTTTCTGTCCCATAGAGTTCATAGTGGTCTGGAACGATAAATCCAGAAATACCACGTCCCATATTTATCCCCATCCAAACTTTATTGTTTTCTATGAGTTTAAAAGTTTCTTTGTAAGTAATAGCATTAATATTGCCAATGATTAAAAATTGTTTATCATATTGAACAACTTGTGCAAGGAAGTCTCTGAAAAGTGAAAATGGTGGATTTGTTACCACTATATCTGCTTCTTTTAATAGTTTCATACTTTCCTCACTGCGGAAATCACCGTCACCTTTAAAAAATGTCACGTCATTTAGACTGGGAATAATGACCTCTTCTTTTTTCCCAGTGTATTCATAGTAAAAGCCATTTGAAATTTCTGAATTTAAGCTAAATAAATCAAATTGTTGTTCGATATAACAGGATGCAATCAGCTTTTTCAAACCAAGTTCATTAAAATTTTGAGCAAAATATCTATAAAAATTGCTAGTTCTGGGGTCATCACAATTGCAAAATATAATTTTGTTTTTGAAATGTACCTTGTAATGATGTAACTCCCTATCTATATCTTGTAGTTGAGTATAGAACTCATCATTTTTATTTTTTTTTGCCTTTCTTAAAAAATCATTTTCGTTTTTTCTCATTATCTTATTCCATACTCCTTGTTAATTGGTTAAAAATATCGCTTCCCAAAACTTTAAGAGACGTCTTAGCAACATCTAACATTATATT
The DNA here is from genome assembly GCF_013277315.1 of Streptococcus sp. 2106. NCBI lineage: Bacteria > Bacillati > Bacillota > Bacilli > Lactobacillales > Streptococcaceae > Streptococcus > Streptococcus sp. 2106. Next base: position 31,688 of record NZ_VMMS01000049.1, on the reverse strand, counting down.
AAACATTTCCTGAGGATTCCAGTGACTTCCATCACCAGTTGTATAGATAGAGGTTGCTTGAAGCATTATTGATTTGTCTTTATTTTTTATAAATTTATTTTTGCACAAATTAGTATTGATTGGCATGCCGTAATTGGCAGCAGTTAGTCTGTCTAAGCGGTTTAGTATTCCTGAGTCATGTTCAAGTATAACAGATCGTCCGTCTGGCCGTATTACAGAGATAGTTTGCGTTAAAAAATTAGAACCTTCTAGAAAAATAATATAAGGGAAGTGTTCCTCGGATAGCATAAAATTTGCTATTTCAGCAATATTTTTATGTGAGCGTTCAATAGCATTTCCGGCAGCCATTAAATCTTGGTCGTTGTTTTTTCCTACTAGTTTACCTGATTTAATATTTTCAATATCTTTTCCTTGATGTTTAGCTTCTGTTACTAGAACTACACGCCAACTGCCTGAATCATCTTTTACCTCAATGATACCGCCGTCAGGAATAATACTTGCATTCTGTGTAAATAAAGTTTTTCCTAAATCTTTATCCAGCTTACTAAGATAATGATTAATCTCCTTTTTACTAACTGATTTTCTAAATCTAAACTCTAACATCGGATATAATTCCTCTAGTTTCGATTTTACTAGATGAGAGATAGTGCCTACGGCAATATCATGAGATTTTGCATCTTCTCCGAATATACCTACTACTCCTCTTGAATCTTTATGTTGGTTAGTTAGACGATTAGATTGATTCTTTTTAGCCATAAAATTCTCCCCTTTTTTATATTTTGAGGTGTTTTTAGTTATTAACAATATTATATCACACTATGAATGGGTATTAAATAATTGCATTATGTAAACTTTTCATATCGTAAATCTTAGCAAAAATACTCTTATTAGCTACTTCTTCATTAAAATAGGTTATTAAATCTAACTTTTGAGGCCTTTTTTGTGAAATTCACACAATCTCCTCACATTTTTTTAAAAATTAAAAAAAGTTGATAAACAAGAAAGCGCTTTATTTTGTATACTAGTAAGTGTAAAGAGGAAACACCTCAAGATCTTTATCAGGAGGACAGCACATGTCACAAGAAAAATACATCATGGCCATTGATCAGGGAACTACAAGTTCTCGTGCCATCATTTTCAACAAAAAAGGGGAAAAGGTTAGCTCGAGTCAAAAGGAATTTACGCAGATTTTCCCTCAGGCAGGTTGGGTAGAGCACAATGCCAATGAAATTTGGAATTCCGTCCAGTCTGTTATTGCTGGAGCTTTCATCGAAAGTGGTGTGAAACCAAGTCAGATTGAGGCAATCGGGATTACCAACCAACGTGAAACAACGGTCGTTTGGGATAAGAAAACAGGACTTCCTATCTACAATGCTATCGTTTGGCAATCACGTCAGACAGCTCCTCTGGCTGAACAGCTGAAAAGCCAAGGTTATGTGGAAAAATTCCATGAAAAGACTGGTTTGATTATCGATGCTTACTTCTCTGCTACTAAGGTTCGTTGGATTTTGGATCATGTAGAGGGCGCTCAAGAGCGAGCAGAAAAAGGGGAATTGCTCTTTGGTACTATCGATACTTGGTTGGTTTGGAAATTGACTGACGGTGCGGCTCACGTGACGGATTACTCAAATGCAGCTCGTACCATGCTTTATAACATTAAAGAACTCAAATGGGATGATGAGATTTTGGAAATTCTCAACATTCCGAAGGCTATGCTGCCAGAAGTTCGTTCTAACTCTGAAATCTACGGTCAAACAGCGCCATTCCATTTCTATGGTGGAGAAGTGCCAATCTCAGGTATGGCTGGTGACCAACAAGCAGCCCTCTTTGGACAGTTGGCCTTTGAACCTGGTATGGTCAAGAATACTTATGGAACAGGATCTTTCATCATCATGAATACTGGTGAAGAAATGCAGTTGTCTGAAAACAACCTCTTGACAACCATTGGTTACGGAATCAACGGTAAGGTTTATTATGCCTTGGAAGGTTCTATCTTCATCGCAGGAAGTGCTATTCAGTGGCTTCGTGATGGTCTTCGCATGGTTGAAAATTCACCAGAATCTGAAAAATATGCTCGTGATTCTCACAATGATGATGAAGTTTATGTCGTTCCAGCCTTTACAGGACTAGGAGCACCATACTGGAACCAAAATGCTCGCGGTTCTGTCTTTGGTTTGACTCGTGGAACAAGCAAAGAAGACTTTATCAAGGCAACTCTTCAATCAATTGCTTATCAAGTACGTGATATTATTGACACAATGCAGGTGGATGCTCAAACAGCTATTCAAGTATTGAAAGTGGATGGAGGTGCAGCCATGAATAACTTCCTCATGCAGTTCCAAGCTGATATTTTAGGCATTGACATTGCACGCGCTAAAAACTTGGAAACAACAGCTCTAGGAGCAGCCTTCCTAGCAGGTTTGTCAGTAGGTTACTGGAAAAACTTGGATGAGTTGAAACTTTTGAACGAGACAGGAGAACTCTTTGAACCATCGATGAACGAATCGCGCAAGGAACAACTCTACAAGGGCTGGAAGAAGGCTGTGAAAGCAACGCAAGTCTTTGCGGAAGTAGACGACTAATACTGGCAGAATAAAGCGATTTATTTAGAAGGTGTGTAAATATGGAATTTTCAAAGAAAACACGTGAATGGTCAATTAAAAAAATGCAGGAACGCACCCTGGATCTCTTGATTATCGGTGGAGGAATCACAGGGGCTGGTGTAGCCTTGCAGGCGGCAGCTAGCGGTCTTGAGACCGGTTTGATTGAAATGCAGGACTTCGCAGAAGGAACATCCAGCCGTTCAACAAAATTGGTTCACGGCGGTCTTCGCTACCTCAAACAATTCGACGTAGAAGTAGTATCAGATACGGTTTCAGAACGTGCAGTAGTACAACAAATTGCTCCACACATTCCAAAACCAGACCCAATGCTCTTACCAGTTTACGATGAAGATGGAGCGACCTTTAGCCTCTTCCGTCTTAAAGTAGCCATGGACTTGTACGACCTCTTGGCAGGTGTCAACAATACACCAGCTGCTAACAAGGTTTTGAGTAAGAATCAAGTCTTGGAACGCCAGCCAAACTTGAAGAAAGAAGGCTTGGTAGGAGGTGGAGTGTATCTTGACTTCCGTAACAACGATGCGCGTCTCGTGATTGAAAACATCAAACGTGCCAACCAAGACGGTGCCCTCATTGCCAACCACGTGAAGGCAGAAGGCTTCCTCTTTGACGAAAGTGGCAAGATTACAGGTGTTGTAGCTCGTGATCTCTTGACAGACCAAGTATTTGAAATCAAGGCCCGTCTGGTTATTAACACAACAGGTCCTTGGAGCGACAAGGTGCGCAATTTGTCTAATAAGGGAACCCAATTCTCACAAATGCGTCCAACTAAGGGAGTTCACTTGGTAGTGGATTCAAGCAAGATCAAGGTTTCACAGCCAGTTTACTTTGACACAGGTTTGGGTGATGGCCGTATGGTCTTTGTTCTCCCACGTGAAAACAAGACCTACTTTGGTACAACTGATACAGACTATACAGGTGATTTGGAGCATCCAAAAGTAACTCAAGAAGATGTAGATTACCTACTTGGTATTGTCAACAACCGCTTCCCAGAAGCGAATATTACAGTTGCTGACATTGAAAGTAGCTGGGCAGGTCTTCGTCCATTGATTGCAGGGAACAGTGCCTCTGACTATAATGGTGGAAATAACGGTACCATCAGTGATGAAAGCTTTGACAACTTGATTGCGACTGTTGAATCTTATCTCTCCAAAGAAAAAACACGTGAAGATGTTGAGTCTGCTGTCAGCAAGCTTGAAAGTAGCACATCTGAGAAACATTTGGATCCATCTGCAGTTTCTCGTGGGTCTAGCTTGGACCGTGATGATAATGGTCTCTTGACTCTTGCTGGTGGTAAAATCACAGACTACCGTAAGATGGCTGAAGGAGCTATGGAGCGCGTGGTTGATATCCTCAAAGCAGAATTTGACCGTAGCTTTAAACTCATCAACTCTAAGACCTACCCTGTTTCAGGTGGAGAATTGAATCCAGCAAATGTGGACTCAGAAATCGAAGCCTTTGCGCAACTTGGAGTTTCACGTGGCTTGGATAGCAAGGAAGCCCATTACCTAGCAAATCTTTACGGTTCAAATGCACCGAAAGTCTTTGCCCTTGCTCACAGCTTGGAACAAGCGCCAGGACTCAGTTTGGCAGATACTTTGTCCCTTCACTATGCAATGCGCAACGAGTTGACTCTTAGCCCGGTTGACTTCCTTCTTCGTCGTACCAACCATATGCTCTTTATGCGTGATAGTTTGGACAGCATCGTTGAGCCAGTTTTGGATGAAATGGGACGATTCTATGACTGGACAGAAGAAGAAAAAGCAACTTACCGTGCTGATGTAAAAGCAGCTCTTGCTAATAATGATTTAGCAGAATTAAAAAATTAAGAAAAAATAAAAGAGGTGGAGGGTAGGACTCCTTGTCGCCCGCCCCTTCTTTTTGATGGAGACAGAAAGATGATGAATGAATTATTTGGAGAATTTTTGGGAACTTTAATCCTGATTCTTCTAGGAAATGGTGTTGTTGCAGGTGTGGTTCTTCCAAAAACCAAGAGCAATAGCTCAGGTTGGATTGTGATTACTATGGGTTGGGGGATTGCAGTTGCGGTTGCAGTATTTGTATCTGGAAAACTTAGTCCAGCTCATTTAAACCCAGCTGTGACTATAGGTGTGGCCTTGAAAGGTGGCCTGCCTTGGGCTTCCGTTTTCCCATACATCCTAGCTCAGTTTGCAGGGGCTATGCTCGGTCAGATTTTGGTTTGGTTGCAATTCAAACCGCATTATGAGGCAGAAGAAAATGCAGGAAATATCCTGGCAACCTTCAGTACTGGGCCAGCCATCAAGGATACAGTTTCTAACTTGATCAGTGAAATCCTAGGAACCTTTGTTTTGGTCTTGACAATCTTTGCTTTGGGTCTTTATGACCTTCAAGCAGGAATCGGAACCTTCGCAGTGGGAACTTTGATTGTTGGTATCGGTCTATCACTAGGTGGGACAACAGGTTATGCCTTGAACCCTGCACGTGACCTTGGACCTCGTATCATGCATAGCATCTTGCCAATTTCAAACAAGGGAGACGGAGATTGGTCTTACGCTTGGATTCCTGTTGTGGGACCTATTATCGGTGCAGCCTTGGCCGTGCTTGTATTCTCACTTTTCTAGTTTATACTCTTCGAAAATCTCTTCAAACCACGTCAGCGTCGCCTTACCGTACTCAAGTACAGCTTGCGGCTAGCTTCCTAGTTTGCTCTTTGATTTTCATTGAGTATTAGAAAACAATTATTTTGATAGAGCTTGAGATGAGTATCTCAGGCTTTTTTCTTTTAAAATATACATAGAAAAAGCGCATAATCCTTAAAATAAGCTGAAATCTAGTGAAAATGTACGGTAAACAATTGAAAAACTAGTCTATAAAGTGGTACAATAGTAGAAAAATACTATAGTAAGAGTCTATCTTATTTAGCAAAAATTACAGAAATGAATGGTTTTTCTTGATGAAACAGAGAAAAGAATTGTACCTCTTTCTTGGTCGGACAGCCTTGTATTTTCTTATCTTTCTAGGGCTGCTTTACTTCTTTAGCTATCTTGGTCAGGGTCAAGGAAGCTTTATCTATAATGAATTTTAACTTGAAGGAGAATCCCTATTGTGTCAAATAAACCAATAGCAGATATGATTGAAACCATTGAGCATTTTGCTCAGACACAGCCTAACTATCCTGTTTACAATGTTTTGGGGCAGGAACATACTTATGGCGATTTAAAGGCTGATTCGGATAGTTTGGCTACAGCCATTGACCAACTAGGCTTGCCTGAGAAGTCTCCTGTGGTCGTTTTTGGTGGTCAAGAGTATGAAATGTTGGCAACTTTTGTAGCGCTGACTAAGTCAGGACATGCCTACATTCCAATTGATAGCCATTCAGCCTTGGAGCGAGTTTCGGCTATTTTAGAAGTGGCAGAGCCAAGCTTGATTATTGCTATCTCAGACTTTCCATTGGAGCAGGTTTCGACACCTATGATGAATCTAGCTCAGGTTCAAGAAGCCTTTGCCCAAGGGACTAGCTATGAGATCACGCATCCAGTCAAGGGCGATGATAATTACTACATCATCTTTACTTCTGGTACAACTGGTAAGCCTAAGGGAGTGCAGATTTCCCATGATAACCTCCTCAGCTTTACCAATTGGATGATTACGGACAAGGAATTTGCGACGCCAAGTCGTCCACAAATGCTGGCTCAGCCACCTTATTCTTTTGACCTGTCTGTCATGTACTGGGCACCGACCTTGGCACTGGGAGGTACGCTTTTCGCTCTTCCTTCAGCTATTACTCAGGACTTTAAGCAACTCTTTGCGACCATCTTTTCATTGCCAATCGCTATCTGGACATCAACGCCTTCTTTTGCGGATATGGCCATGTTGTCAGAAGACTTTAATAGTGAGAAAATGCCTGGAATCACGCATTTCTACTTTGATGGTGAAGAATTGACGGTTAAAACGGCTCAAAAACTACGTGAGCGTTTCCCACATGCCCGTATTATCAATGCCTACGGCCCAACAGAAGCGACAGTAGCCTTGTCAGCTGTTGCTGTGACAGACGAGATGCTAGCGACTCTCAAACGTCTACCAATCGGCTATACCAAGGCTGATTCTCCAACCTTTATCATTGACGAGGACGGAAATAAATTGCAAAATGGCGAACAGGGAGAAATCATTGTCTCTGGGCCAGCTGTTTCAAAAGGCTATATGAACAATCCTGAAAAAACAGCAGAAGCCTTCTTTGAGTTTGAAGGTCTGCCAGCCTATCACACAGGCGATGTGGGAACCATGACAGATGAAGGCTTACTTCTCTACGGCGGACGCATGGACTTCCAGATTAAGTTCAACGGTTACCGCATTGAGTTAGAAGATGTCTCTCAAAACCTCAACAAGTCTCGCTATATCGAGTCTGCTGTAGCTGTGCCACGTTATAATAAAGACCACAAGGTGCAAAATCTATTGGCTTATGTCATCTTGAAAGACGGTGTTCGTGAGCAGTTTGAGCGAGATATTGATATTACCAAGGCTATCAAGGAAGATTTAACAGATATCATGATGTCCTACATGATGCCGTCTAAATTCCTTTACCGAGACAGTTTGCCACTGACTCCAAATGGAAAGATTGACATCAAAGGATTGATTAACGAGGTGAATAAGAGATGATGGAGTTCTTTCAACAGCTTCCTCATTTAGAGCCATATGGGAATCCTCAGTATTTTGTCTATGTGATTGCTGCAACCTTGCCCATCTTTATCGGTCTCTTTTTCAAGAAACGCTTTGCCTGGTATGAAGTGCTGGTTAGCCTCTTCTTTATCGTCACCATGTTGGTAGGTGGGAAGACCAATCAGTTGATTGCCTTGGGTATTTACCTTTGCTGGGAAATATTGCTCCTGCTTTTCTACAAGCATTATCGAAAAAGCAAGGATGGCAAGTGGGTCTTCTACTTAGTTAGTTTTCTGTCCCTACTTCCGATTATCTTTGTCAAGGTGCAACCAGCTATCAATGGAACGCAGTCTTTGCTTGGATTTTTGGGAATTTCTTATCTGACCTTTCGTTCGGTTGGGATTATCATCGAGCTGAGAGATGGAGTGATTAAGGATTTTACCCTCTGGGAATTCCTCCGTTTCCTTCTCTTCATGCCGACTTTTTCAAGTGGTCCAATCGATCGCTTTAAGCGATTTAATGAAAATTATCAGGCCATTCCTGAGCGGGATGAGTTGATGGATATGCTGGATGAATCTGTTCGCTATATCATGTGGGGCTTTTTGTACAAGTTTATCCTAGCTCATGTTTTAGGAGAAACCTTGTTGCCTCCTTTGAAGAATCTAGCCTTGCAGTCAGGTGGCTTCTTTAACCTCTATGCCTTGGCAGTTATGTATACATTTGGTCTGGAACTCTTCTTTGACTTTGCAGGTTATTCTATGTTTGCTTTAGCCATTTCAAATTTGATGGGAATTCGTAGCCCTATCAACTTTAACAAACCTTTTTTATCAAGGGATTTAAAGGAATTTTGGAATCGCTGGCATATGAGTCTGTCCTTCTGGTTCCGTGACTTTGTCTTTATGCGAATGGTCATGGTGTTAACCAGAAAGAAGGTCTTTAAAAATCGTAATGTAACCTCAAGTGTGGCCTATATTGTAAATATGCTGATTATGGGATTTTGGCACGGTGTGACCTGGTACTATATCGCCTATGGACTCTTTCATGGGATTGGACTGGTTATCAATGACGCTTGGATTCGCAAGAAAAAAACGCTCAATAAGGAACGGAAAAAAGCAGGGAAGCCTGCTCTACCTGAGAATCGCTGGATTCAGTTGCTTGGCATGGTTGGCACCTTCCATGTCGTCATGCTGTCATTCTTAATCTTTTCTGGATTCTTGAATGATTTATGGTTTAAAAAATAAAAGGAAATAAAATATGGATATCAAATCAGAAGTTATCGAAATTATTGATGAGTTGTTTATGGAAGATGTTTCTGACATGATGGATGAAGATCTTTTTGATGCAGGTGTCTTGGATAGTATGGGAACGGTTGAATTGATTGTGGAGATTGAGAACCGTTTTGACATTCGTGTCCCTGTAACAGAGTTTGGTCGCGACGACTGGAATACAGCTAATAAAATCATAGCTGGTATTGTGGAGCTACAAAATGCTTAAACGCTTATGGATGATCTTCGGACCGGTATTGATAGCTGGTTTGTTGGTTTTTCTGCTCATTTTCTTTTATCCTACTGAGATGCGTCATAATCTAGGAGCTGAAAAGCGTTCAGCAGTGGCTACTACTATCGATAGTTTTAAGGAGCGAAGTCAAAAGGTCAGAGCACTATCTGATCCAAATACACGTTTTGTTCCCTTCTTTGGCTCTAGTGAATGGCTTCGTTTTGACGGTGCTCATCCTGCGGTATTAGCTGAGAAATACAATCGCTCCTACCGTCCTTATCTTTTAGGACAGAGGGGAGCTGCATCGCTTAACCAGTATTTTGGAATGCAACAGATGTTGCCACAACTGGAGAATAAACAAGTTGTGTATGTTATCTCACCTCAGTGGTTCAGTAAAAATGGCTATGAGCCAGCAGCCTTCCAGCAGTATTTTAATGGAGACCAGTTGACCAGTTTTCTGGAACATCAATCTGGAGATCAGGCTAGCCAATATGCGGCGACTCGCTTACTACAGCAGTTTCCCAACGTAGCTATGAAGGATTTGGTTCAGAAGTTGGCAAGCAAAGAAGAATTGTCGACGGCAGACAATGAGACGATTGAATTATTGGCTCGGTTTAATGAACGCCAGGCTTCCTTTTTTGGACAGTTTTCAGTTAGAGGTTATGTCAATTATGATAAGCATGTAGTTAAGTATTTAAAGACCTTGCCAGACCAGTTTTCTTATCAAGCCATAGAGGATGTTGTCAAAGCAGATGCTGAAAAGAATACTTCCAATAATGATCTGGGAATGGAAAATGATTTCTATAATAAGCAGATCAAGAAGGATTTGAAGAAATTAAAGGATTCTCAGAAAAACTTTACCTACCTCAAATCACCGGAGTATAATGACCTGCAGTTGGTGTTAACCCAGTTTTCTAAATCTAAGGTAAACCCGATTTTTATCATTCCACCTGTAAATAAAAAATGGATGGACTACGCTGGTTTACGAGAGGATATGTACCAACAAACGGTGCAGAAGATTCGCTACCAGTTAGAGAGTCAAGGTTTTACCAATATAGCGGATTTTTCTAAGGATGGTGGGGAGCCTTTCTTTATGAAGGACACCATTCACCTTGGTTGGTTGGGGTGGTTGGCTTTTGACAAGGCAGTTGATCCTTTCCTATCCAATCCCACACCAGCTCCGACTTATCATCTGAATGAGCGCTTTTTCAGCAAAGACTGGGCGACATACGATGGAGATGTCAAGGAATTTCAATAGATCATAATATAGAAGAGTTCAAGAATGAAGCCTATTTTTACGTTTTTTCTTGACTCTTTTTTTGCTTGTGATATAATTAACTGGTAAATAAAATTCTACAGAATAGTATTTTTCTCTTAAAAATGGAGAAATCTAAAAGGAAAGGAGTCAGATATGAGACAGCTAGCGAAGGATATCGATGCTTTTTTGAATGAGGTGATTTTACAGGCGGAAAACCAGCATGAAATCCTAATAGGTCATTGCACTAGTGAGGTGGCCCTGACAAATACCCAGGAGCATATCCTCATGCTCTTGTCGGAGGAATCTTTAACAAATTCAGAGTTGGCTCGTCGTCTCAATGTCAGTCAGGCGGCAGTTACCAAGGCCATTAAGTCTTTGGTCAAGGAAGGAATGTTGGAAACATCTAAAGATCCTAAGGATGCGCGTGTGATTTTTTATCAGTTGACTGATTTGGCTCGTCCAATCGCTGAGGAGCACCATCATCATCATGAGCACACACTTTTAACCTATGAACAAGTGGCGACTCAGTTTACTCCAAATGAACAAAAAGTGATTCAGCGGTTTTTGACTGCTTTAGTAGGAGAAATCAAATAATGAGATATATTACGGTAGAGGATTTATCCTTCTATTATGATAAGGAGCCTGTTCTTGAACATATCAATTATAGTGTTGATAGTGGGGAATTTGTTACCTTGACAGGGGAGAATGGGGCAGCTAAGACGACACTGATCAAGGCCAGTCTTGGAATTCTCCAACCACGCATTGGTAGGGTGACCATTTCAAAGACAAATACGCAGGGTAAGAAATTGAGAATAGCCTACCTTCCTCAACAGATTGCCAGTTTTAATGCTGGTTTTCCAAGTACGGTCTATGAATTTGTCAAATCTGGTCGTTATCCGCGAAAAAGTTGGTTCCGTCGCTTGAATGCTCATGATGAGGAGCATATCAAGGCTAGTCTGGACTCAGTTGGTATGTGGGAACACCGAGACAAACGCTTGGGGTCTCTATCTGGGGGACAAAAGCAGCGAGCGGTGATTGCGCGTATGTTTGCTTCTGACCCAGATGTGTTTATCTTAGATGAGCCGACAACAGGGATGGATGCAGGGAGTAAAAATGAATTTTACGAACTTATGCACCACAGCGCCCATCATCATGGCAAGGCTGTTTTGATGATTACCCATGACCCTGAAGAAGTTAAGGACTATGCGGATCGCAATATTCATCTAGTTCGTAACCAAGATTCGCCATGGCGTTGTTTCAACGTTCATGAGAATGATCAGGAGGTGGGCCATGCTTAGTTTGTTATCTTATGACTTTATGCAGCGTGCCTTTCTGGCCGTTATTGCCATGAGTCTTTTCTCGCCGGTATTGGGGACCTTCCTTATCTTGCGCCGTCAGAGTTTGATGAGTGATACTCTTAGCCACGTCTCACTTTCGGGTGTAGCCTTTGGGTTGGTTTTGGGGATTTCTCCGACAGTTTCTACGATTGCCATTGTCTTGATTGCGGCGGTCTTCCTGGAGTATCTCCGTACGGTTTACAAGAGCTTTATGGAAATCGGGACAGCTATCCTCATGTCAACAGGTCTGGCTGTTTCTCTGATTGTCATGAGCAAGGGTAAAAGCTCTAGTTCTATGAGTTTGGACCAGTACCTTTTTGGTTCAATCGTGACTATTAGCGAAGAACAGGTCATTTCCCTCTTCGTCATTGCGGCGGTTGTTTTGATCTTGACCTTCCTCTTCCTTCGACCAATGTATATCCTGACCTTTGATGAGGATACGGCCTTTGTGGATGGCTTGCCCGTTCGTACCATGTCCATTCTTTTTAACATGGTGACAGGGGTGGCCATTGCCCTTATGATTCCAGCTGCGGGAGCTCTTCTGGTATCGACTATCATGGTCTTGCCAGCTAGTATTGCCCTGCGTCTGGGGAAAAACTTTAAATCGGTTATGCTGCTTGCCAGTGCTATTGGATTTTTGGGAATGGTAGCAGGGCTTTACATTTCCTACTATGCAGAAACACCTGCAAGTGCAAGTATTACCATTATTTTTGTAACTGTTTTCTTGCTCATTAGTTTAGTAAGACGTTTTATCAAATAGGAGAATATCATGAAAAAAATTAGCTTATTGCTAGCCAGTCTATGTGCCTTGTTTTTAGTGGCTTGTTCCAATCAAAAGCAGGCAGATGGCAAACTAAATATCGTGACAACCTTTTACCCTGTCTATGAATTTACCAAGCAAGTTGCAGGAGATACTGCTAATGTAGAACTCCTAATCGGTGCTGGTACAGAACCCCATGAATATGAACCGTCTGCCAAGGCAGTTGCCAAAATCCAAGACGCAGACACCTTTGTTTATGAAAATGAAAACATGGAAACATGGGTACCTAAATTGCTAGATACTTTGGATAAGAAAAAGGTCAAAACCATCAAGGCAACAGGGGATATGTTGCTCTTACCAGGTGGTGAGGAAGAAGAGGGAGACCATGACCATGGAGAAGAAGGCCATCACCATGAGTTCGATCCCCATGTTTGGTTATCACCAGTTCGTGCCATTAAACTAGTAGAGCATATCCGTGATAGCTTGTCAGCAGATTATCCTGATAAAAAAGAGACCTTTGAGAAGAATGCTGCTGCCTATATTGAAAAATTGCAAGCCTTGGATAAGGCTTATGCAGAAGGCTTGTTTCAAGCCAAACAAAAGAGCTTTGTGACTCAACACGCAGCCTTTAACTACCTTGCCTTAGACTATGGACTCAAACAAGTCGCAATTTCAGGCCTCTCTCCAGATGCAGAGCCATCAGCTGCTCGCTTGGCGGAATTGACAGAGTACGTCAAGAAAAATAAGATTGCCTATATCTACTTTGAAGAAAATGCTTCACAAGCCCTTGCTAACACACTTTCAAAAGAAGCAGGTGTCAAAACAGATGTCCTCAATCCTTTGGAAAGTCTGACAGAAGAGGATACCAAGGCTGGCGAAAACTACATTTCCGTGATGGAGAAAAACCTCAAGGCTCTGAAACAAACAACGGACCAAGAAGGCCCAGCAATCGAGCCTGAAAAGGCAGAGGATACCAAGACAGTTCAAAATGGTTACTTTGAGGATGCAGCTGTCAAGGATCGCACCTTGAGTGACTATGTAGGTAACTGGCAATCAGTTTATCCTTTCCTTGAAGATGGCACGTTTGACCAAGTCTTTGACTACAAGGCTAAGTTGACTGGTAAGATGACCCAGGCTGAGTACAAGGCTTACTATACAAAAGGCTATCAGACAGATGTGACTAAGATTAATATTACTGATAATACTATGGAATTTGTTCAAGGTGGACAAAGCAAGAAATTCACCTACAAGTATGTTGGTAAGAAAATCTTGACTTACAAGAAAGGCAATCGTGGTGTTCGCTTCCTCTTTGAAGCCACAGATGCTGACGCTGGACAATTCAAATATGTTCAGTTTAGTGACCACAATATCGCCCCAGTTAAGGCAGAACATTTCCATATCTTCTTTGGAGGCACAAGCCAAGAAGCCCTCTTTGAAGAAATGGATAACTGGCCAACCTACTATCCAGATAACCTATCTGGCCAAGAAATCGCTCAAGAAATGTTGGCACATTGATGAGAAACCGACTAGTTCATAGGAGCTGGTCGGTTTTTGGGGTACTAGATGGTAATACTCTTCGAAAATCTCTTCAAGTCGCGTCAACGTCGCCTTGCCGTATAGATGTTACTGACTTCGTCAGTTCTATCTGCAACCTCAAAACAGTGCTTTGAGCAGCCTGCGGCTAGCTTCTTAGTTTGCTCTTTGATTTTCATTGAGTATAACGTCATTATAGACTTTTCAGACACCTAAGGAATTTCAAAAATATCAAAATCAAATAAAACTCTTGAAATATCTGGGCCTGTATGTTAGAATAATTTTATCGGATAAGGTTCATTAGAACACCAAAGCCCCTAACTAGTGCGATAGTTAAGGGGTGTTTTGGTATATTCTACAGGAATATATAATCCTAGTTTTCTAATTTGCTCTTTGATTTTTGTTGAGTATAAACATTTTAACAAAAAAGTTAGTCTTTAATAAAAGAAGCGATATAGTGATATTAGAAATTCTCTTGTAATTCTGATATGTCTGCGTATTTTTCGTAAGTTACCTGTTTAGTAATCAGATGTCAGTTAAGGGCTTGATGTTTTATAAAAGAAAATTATGGAGGAAGGGAAATCCGACTTTATAAACTAAACTGTAAAAAACGGCAAATTTGACAAATGAATAAGAAAAAAATAAAAAGCAACTGTTTTTATTAAAAAGATTGCTTAATAGTTAGATTGGAGGGAAGAAAAATATGAAAAATTTAAGTCAACGACTTGTTGATAAAAGTGTTGAGGCCTTTATTATGGGGCTGGAAATTTACAACAAGCCTACAATCAAATATCGTATTGAAGGATTCAGTTTTTTCATATGTAATGCTTAGGAGTTGATGTTGAAGTCTGAAATGCTAAATAGAAATCTATCAATCTATTTTAAGGATAATCCAGATAGAACTCTCAGCCTTGAAAATGTTATCAAGAAAATTTATTCCGATGATAGTACACGAATTCGACTAAATCTGGAGCGTATTATTGAGCTTAGAAATATCAGCACACATTATATTACAGAGGATTACGAACTAAAGTACGCTCCACTATTTCAAGCGTGTGTACTTAACTATGTCAATGAACTTCAGAGATTTCATGGTAGAGACATCACTGAGACCATTGCACAAAATTTCCTAACTATATCAGCAAGTTATGAGCCTCTGACAAATGAACAAATCAGACTAAAATACCCAGCGGAAATTGCAGAAAAGTTTATTCAGCAAGCAAATGCTATAGATGTTCTTGTTTCTGAGTATAATTCAGATAAATTTGCAATCGGTGTAAAACAAAACCTATACATCACAAAGAAAAAGTCTGAAGCTGACTTCGTTGTCTCAATTGCAAATCAATCTCCCTCTCAAGTAGCAATAGTAAAAGATTTAAAAGATCCATCAGAGACTCACAAATATTCATACGGGAATATCATCTCAGTTGTAAATGATCGATTAAACAAGAAGAATATCAAATTAAATTATAAATCTGGTTTCAATCAATATGTTCTAACCTTAATCATTGATTTCTATTCAATAAAAACTGACGAGAAATTTGCATATTGCCATAAAATAGGTAAGTCTGAGCACTATACCTATTCACAGCAATTTGTTGACTTTATCATTACAGAAATAGAAAAAGACCCTCTAAACTTTGTAGAGAGCCTTAAAAAATCAAAATAAAAAGATAACCCCAGGCACATAGGAATGCTCAACCTTTCAGTCTACCCCATTCTGGGACCCAGCGTTTATCCTTCACAAGTTATCTTATTGAGTTCATTATATCATACTTATGGAAAATGTAAAGAAATTTGTATAGTATTTTTAAATGAATTGATGAAAAATCAAATACCTTTCAGAACTAAGGAACTTTAAATAATAAATAAAACTCTTGAAATATCTGGGCTTATATGCTAGAATGTAGTTAATGGATAAGGTTCATTAGAACACCAAATCCCCTAACTAGTGCCATAGTTAAGGGCTTTTTTGACGTATCTTAGCGATTTAACGGGTGTTGATAGGCTAGTCAGTCGGTCTACTTCTTACCATCTAGCCATTTGCAAACGAAATACAAGATGATTCCAGCTATGACGTCTGCTATAATAGTAAGAGCGAGCTCTGGGATAAGGCTCATTAGTTTCACCTCCTCTCACGAACCCATAGGAACGTAATCGGTAACCGATGACAAAAATAGTATACCACAATAAATTTATATCATCAAGGTCACTTAATGCTTGAACTATTGTAGATTATATGCTAAAATGTAGTTAGTTGATAAGGTTCATTAGAACACCAAAGCCCTTAACTATTGCCGTAGTTAAGGGCTTTTTTGACGTATCTTAGCGATTTAACGGGTGTTTATAGGCTAGTCACTCGGTCTACCCCTTACTATCTAGCCATCTGCAGACGAAATACAAGATAATTCCAGCTATAACATCCGCTATAATAGTAAGAGCGAGCTCTATGATAAGGCTCATTAGTTTCACCTCCTCTCACGAACCCATAGGAACGTAATCGGTAACCGATGACAAAAATAGTATACCACAATAAATTTATATCATCAAGGTCACTTAATGCTTGAAATATAGGGTCTAGGCGACAAAGTCTTTAAAATCAGAAAAACGTATAGTATCAGATGTATAAAAGCTTGATGTTATATCAATTAAAAAAGTGGATAGGAAAGTTTTCTGATTATCAGAATTCCTTCCTATCCACTTTTTGAAGATTGTAAGTTAACCTTAGTTTATATAGAATCAGCTTATTTGTTTTATTTATTAAAACCTTGCAAAGCCTTTTGGCGTTCTTCCACTTGACCTTTAGCATCCAATTTATTGCCAGCGTAGACAGCTGTTTCCCATGATCCGTACATTGGATTTGGGAAGATGATGAATTTTTCACCGAATTCTTTTTGCAATTCTTCAAGTTGTTTATCACGGTCAGATTCAGAAATCTTCGAAAAATCTGCAAAGTCTACGAGGTTATCACCAAATAGTAATACTAGATTAGTTTTCTCTTGAACTGCTTGGCGACGCCCTTCTTTGGATTTTACACCACTTTCTAAGAGCATGAGGTGATCACGCCCTTGTACAGGGATTCCTTCGTTTTCTAGATTTTTAATCGTAGCATCTATTTGATTAACTGAGCGGTCAGAAATATAGTAAATTTGGATGCCGTTTTGATTGGCAAATTGAAGAAACTTCTTGGCTCCTGGGACGGCTTTTGCTGCAGCTTTTTGAACCCAAATATCCCAATTTTCAGGTGTGAATGCTGTTCCGTCTTTGATATTTTGAACTTGATAAGGACTATTATCTAAGACTGTTTCATCTAAGTCCAAAATGATTGAATAAGGCTTGTCTGATTCTGTTTTCAGTAATTCCTTTAGACGATCTGTGGCAACATTATAACCTTGTAGATACAAGGCTTTGGTTTCAGCTGATTTTTGATACCAAAGGGTTGACATAGTATTTTCTCTTGACCGTAGTTGGTCATATGTCATTGTAATCTGATTATCAGATGAGCTCTTATTGCTTGTCTGTGTTTCTGTAGACTTTGTTGCACAACTAGATAATAAGACGACAGATGCAAGTGCAGAAAGGATTGTAACAGTAGTTTTTGCTGATTTCATGAAATATCTCCTATTCATTAATTTCATAAATAGTATATCACGAGAGAAAAGTTAAGGCAAGTCATTCTCTGACTATGGATGAAGATTCTATAGAAGTTAATGCAGTGAAAAAAAGAGATTACTAACTTGAAATGCAGTTTCACCTCTAATTATTGACATTTCAGGAAAAATCGCAGTAAAAACGGCACAGCCTTCTTTAAATGTGATATAATACTAGAAAAATACTTGTGGAGGTTCCATTATGGCAATATTTTTCATGATTTTTCTGATTGTTTGTGTGCTCCTATTGGTGATAGTCACACTGAGTACAGTTTATGTGGTTCGTCAGCAGTCGGTGGCGATTATTGAACGCTTTGGGAAATACCAAAAGGTTTCCAACAGCGGTATTCATATTCGCTTGCCTTTTGGGATTGACTCGATTGCAGCACGCATTCAGTTGCGCTTGCTGCAAAGTGATATTGTGGTTGAGACCAAGACCAAGGACAATGTGTTCGTGATGATGAATGTAGCGACTCAGTACCGTGTCAATGAGCAGAGCGTGACAGATGCCTACTATAAACTCATGCGTCCAGAATCTCAGATTAAATCTTATATCGAAGATGCCCTTCGCTCTTCTGTTCCAAAATTAACCTTGGATGAATTGTTTGAGAAAAAAGATGAGATTGCCCTTGAAGTTCAACACCAAGTAGCAGAAGAAATGACCACTTACGGCTACATTATCGTGAAAACCTTGATTACTAAGGTGGAGCCAGATGCAGAAGTTAAGCAATCCATGAATGAAATCAATGCGGCGCAACGCAAACGGGTCGCAGCGCAAGAATTGGCAGAAGCCGATAAGATTAAAATTGTCACTGCAGCTGAAGCCGAAGCAGAAAAAGACCGCCTTCATGGTGTGGGGATTGCCCAACAACGTAAGGCGATTGTGGATGGATTGGCAGAATCTATCACCGAACTCAAGGAAGCCAATGTTGGCATGACAGAAGAACAAATCATGTCCATCCTTTTGACCAACCAGTATTTGGATACCTTGAATACCTTTGCCTCTAAAGGAAATCAAACCATCTTTTTACCAAATACTCCAAATGGTGTGGATGATATCCGTACACAAATCTTGTCAGCTCTTCGCGCTGAGAAGAAATAATAGACTAAAGAGCTTGGCAACAGGCTCTTTTTGCATTGCGTTTATTAAGAAAAACAAAAAATATTGATATACATTTATACTCAATGAAANNAACCATACCTACGGCAAGGCGACGCTGACGTGGTTTGAAGAGATTTTCGAAGAGTATTAAATAAAAATTATTGTATGTTGTTGCCCTTAACTTGGAATGATAAGGGAATAACTAGAAAGATTTGAGAATATAGACTATTTCTGATATACTAAATATACAGTAATAATGAATGATGGGAGATGGGATGAAAGAATTTCAATTTGAGAGAAAGCAGCGTTTTTCTTTGAGGAAATATGCAATAGGAGCTTGCTCGGTCTTGCTAGGAACGAGTTTATTTTTTGCTGGTATGGGTGCTCAACCTGTACAGGCTACCGAAACGACTTCAACACTAATTTCAAGTCATTATTTGGATGAGCAGGATTTACCTGAAAAGCTAAAATCTGAGTTGCAATGGTTTGAAGAAAATAAAATTGAGGTAAAAGAGGGAAAAGAATACTATTTTGTCTATCGAAAATTGGCTACAAGATTACCAGAAACAGGTCTTTTTTCTAATGATGGGATGTTTATCTTGGGAGCAGGATTATTATTGCTTTCCTTCACTTTAATCAAGAGAAAAAAGGGAGCGTCTTACTTCCTTGTGACCGTCTTTGCTGTTGGTGGTTGGGTAGCATCCATCTCTGCTTTAGAAAATTTGGTAGAATTGCAACCAGCCCTTGTTAAGAGAGTAGAAGGTCAGTTTCTACCAAGTCCTGAAAGAGTCCAAGGATACGAATTTACGGGATATTATTTGGTAAGAGATAGTGCTAGTAAGGAACTTTCTGTTGATAAGGTAGAGTCGCCAGCATTATCTCAAAAGGAGGAAAGTTCAGAACCTCAATCTAAGAAGATTGTACCACAGACTGCATCTCATTTTAGCTCGACTGAAGACCTTGTGCAATCTCCTCAACCATCCTACGCAGTTGAGAAAATTGTTGAAGCTCCTGATGAAATGGTGCCTATAGGGCCTAAGGAAGAAGTTGCAGGAAATCCCAAAGTAGAACAACCGAAAGCAGAAGATAATAGTGATTATAAAACAAGTCCTGAGGAAGGTGTGTTAAATGCCACAGTAGAGAAACCAGAATTGCTAATCACTACAGAGGAGGTTGTTTTCCAAACGATAGAACAAGAAGATGCAACCTTAGCTAAAGGGCAAACTAAAGTTGTTCAAGAAGGTGTTGTTGGTGAACGCACCATCTATACGGAAGTCACTATCGTTAATGGGGAAAAATCTAGCAAAGTTATAGAAAATATAGTCACAAAAGAGCCGGTGGACAAGGTGATTGCAGTTGGGACTAAGGAAGAAGTTGAACCCAAATCTGAGGAAAGTAGACCAGTTCAACCTGAAAAAACTCCAATAGTAGAGAATGAAACAGAGAAAAAACCAGCTGATGGAATAGGACAATCAAGACCAGGAGCAGAAGAAACGCCGGGTACAGAAGCAAGACCGGGCGAGAAACAAACACCTGACAAACCAGAATCCGAGCTGAAGCAACCAGATCCAGCAACCTCAGCCATGGAATCAGGGGGCGAGGAGAATCAAACTCATGCCCCACAAGGTACTGAGTCTAATCATCCATCTAAAGCAACTGCTGAGACCAAAGATTCTGAGCCAGAAAGCCCAGCCATGGAATCAGGGGGCGAGGAGAATCAAACTCATGCCCCACAAGGTACTGAGTCTAATCAACCATCTAAAGAAACTGCTGAGACCAAAGATTCTGAACCAGCAATCCCAGCCGTGGAATCAGGGGGCGAGGAGAATCAAACTCATGTCCAACAAGGTACTGAGTCTAAGCTACCATCTAAAGAAACTGCTGAGACCAAAGATTCTGAACCAGCAACCCCAGCCGTGGAATCAGGACGCGAAGAAGATCAATCTCTTGCGGAACAAAAGGGTGAGGAGAAACAGCTGGAGAATTCAGTTGAGGGGGTAAAAGATGTTGGTGAGTCTGCCCCACAAGGTACTGAGTCTAATCATCCATCTAAAGCAACTGCTGAGACCAAAGATTCTGAATCAGAAACCCCAGTCGTGGAATCAGGGGGCGAGGAGAATCAAACTCATGCCCCACAAGGTACTGAGTCCCAGCCACCATCTAAAGTAGCTGCTGAGACCAAAGATTCTGAGCCAGAAAGCCCAGCCATGGAATCAGGGGGCGAGGAAAATCAAACTCTTGCCCCACAAGGTACTGAGTCCCAGCCACCATCTAAAGTAGCTGCTGAGACCAAAGATTCTGAGCCAGAAAGCCCAGCCATGGAATCAGGGGGCGAGGAGAATCAAACTCTTGCCCCACAAGGTACTGAGTCTAATCATCCATCTAAAGCAACTGCTGAGACCAAAGATTCTGAACCAGCAAGCCCAGCCGTGGAATCAGGGGGTGAGGAAAATCAAACTCATGCCCCACAAGGTACTGAGTCTAAGCAACCCTCTAAAGAAACTGCTGAGACCAAAGATTCTGAACCAGCAACCCCAGCCATGGAATCAGGACGCGAAGAAGATCAATCTCCAGAGGTCAACCCAAGTCAAGGAAACGAACCAGCTCCAGCTGTTCAGCCTGAACCCTCAGCTCCCCAAGAGCAACCAACTGTCCCAAGTCCAGTAATGAAAGAAAAAGTACTGGACTATAAAACAATCTATACAGCATCGCCAGCTTTAAATTACAAAGAGCAACGAGTAGAAGTAGCAGGCGAAAATGGTAAGGAAGTGACAACTACTTCTTACAGTTTTGATGAAAGTACTAGGAAAATAGTAGAAAACACTTCAACAAAGATAGAAAAACATCCAGTAGATAGAGTTGTTAAGGTTGGAAATGTAGAAGAAACAACCTCAACAACCAAAAGAGGTGAACAGTTTGTTGCGGATGAGTCACTTGATAAAGGTGTCAAAGAAGTCAGAAATCAAGGTCAGGACGAAGAAACGACAACAATAAAAGTTTACAAAGTAAATGAACAAACAGGAGACTTGACTGAGCCAGATGTAACGACAAAAGTCGCTAAGCCAATGCAAGCGAAAATAACGGCAGTAGGAACTAAGTCTAAGGTTGAAATAAAGGATACTCCGTTTGAAACACGATATGTAGCAGATGAGACGCTAAGTTATAAGGAAAAAGTAGAAACACCAGGTGAAAAAGGGCGTACAGTATCAACTACAACATACACAGTAAATCAAGAAACAGGAGCTATCTCAGAAGAAACTACAACAGAAAACACTCCAGCTAAAGACAAAATAGTAAAAGTTGGAAATGTAGAAAAGATCGTGTCACCTATAGAAATCACCGAGTTGAGAAAAGATAACCCTGAACTTCCAAAAGGAAAAGAAGAGGTTGAAGATGCAGGTGAGCAAGGGGAAACAACCGTCACTAAAACTTATGAAGTTAATCCGGAGACAGGAGAGTTAACAAATCCAATTGAGAAAACTGAAATAACTAAAGCTATGCGACAAAAAGTAATCTTGGTTGGTACTAAAGAAGACACTCAAATTCCTCAGA
Organism: Streptococcus sp. 2106; assembly: GCF_013277315.1. Lineage (NCBI taxonomy): Bacteria > Bacillati > Bacillota > Bacilli > Lactobacillales > Streptococcaceae > Streptococcus > Streptococcus sp. 2106. The sequence continues at coordinate 9,740 of NZ_VMMS01000049.1, read as the reverse complement.
CCAAAGTAGAGACCAAAGCTGTTCCTTATGAAACCATTTATGAAAAGAATGAAGCGCTAGACCACGGCGTTACAAGAGTAAAAATTTCGGGTGTTGAGGGACAAGAACAAGTTACTACTACCTATACCAAAGATCAAGCAAGTGGCAATATTTCTGAGAGTAAAACTGTCAAAATAGTAGCCAACAAAGTTGATCAAGTTGTAGAAGTTGGAACTAAACCGAGTGTTGAAACCACTGTCCTATCTCATAAAATGATCTACCAGGTGAATCCTGCTTTGGAGTTCAGACAAGAGGAAGTAGCGGTTGCAGGGCGTGATGGTTCGGTGGAAACTAGGACGACTTATCAACTAGACCAGGCAACAGGTCAGGTGACGGTATCTGACACCACTAGACAAGTAAATCCAGCAGTCGATAAAGTGATTCAAGTTGGTAATGTGGAAAAAGTAATACAACCGATTGCTGTTACTGAGGAACGAAGAGAGGATTCTTCTCTTGCTAAAAAGATGGAAAAGGTAGCCTCTGAAGGAGAAGTTGGTGAGAATACACTGACCAGAACCTACGCTATCAATGAACAAACTGGTGAATTGGTTAATCCTCGAGAAGTGAGTCAAATAACAAAACCAATGAAACCGAGAGTTGTTTTAGTTGGTAGTCAGGAGGATAAACCACACATCCTTCCAACAAATAGTGAGAGAGAAGATGCTGTGGATGTGTCTGCTCTGACCACAAGCGCGAGGTCAGTAGACTTCTTACATGACAGTAAACTAAAAGCACAGTTAGAGCCTACCTATGATCCTCGAGATATTACCCTGCGTAAAATCTTTCTCAGAAAAACACAACCAAATATTACTGACCAAGAGGTCAAAGATATGTTGCGCATAGAGTATCTTCAAAAACTGTCAATCCAAGAAAGCTTTGATCAGACGAAGAGGCAAGCTGAGTCAAGTTTCAAAAAGATTGCCTCGCATACATTAGGAATTATAGGAGATACCCCTAAAAATCGCAGCAAGGTCAAACAAGAGCTGGAGCAATACAAAGAGCAGATTTTGTTGGGACTGTCTTATATCAATCGTTTTTATAATATTCAATTTGGGGACACGAATATTCGTGATATTCTGGCCTTTAATCCAAGTTCATTTGGCAATAAGACAATGACAGCCTTGGCTAGTTTGAAAAAATTAGGATCCATGTCTTATGAAGAGATGAAATTGACCAATAGTCCTCAAACATTTACAAAATATTTATCGACTATCACCGGTAAGGCTAGCTTGAAGGAATTTTTAGACAGCAATCGCCAACTCTTTATGTCAGATGATGCGGATACCTGGCTTAAAAAATCTAGCCAAGCTATGATTGTTGAAAAACCATCTAAGGAAAATCCTTCAGCGCATGTCGGGCTGTATAGCAAGTTGACAGCTGGGGAAAAGGATCCTCGTAAACAAGAGGCTAATATGGCTGCTATTTTGGGACTTTTGAATGTGAAAGAACCAAATGTTTACGTGATTAGTAATATGGCGACGATTACTTACGGTAATATTGGTTCCTATATAGATACTTCTCTCGCCCAGTCTAATCCAACTAAGTACCAGGCTGAGCTTGCTAGAGTCAAGTCTTTAATTGAAAAGGCGGCTGTACAACAAGCCAACTATGTTGATACTCTTTATCGTATAACAAAACCAGAAAATCGTGATAAGTTGCTGACAAATCGCTTGATTATTGATACGATGAAGAAATATACAAGTAATCCGAATGCCCAGATTGATAGCACTTGGTCACCAGCTGCTGGTAGTGGAGCTGATAAGGGGGTCGACCAGTTTATGACTCCTATGAATTACTATTCTCCAGTAAGTAAGGTGGGAGCTGAGGCTAATGGATTAGGTGTCCGTTACTTTATAGATAGAGTTCTGGATGATAGAGGTTCAGCGACTTATTCTCATGAAATGACGCACTTACTAGATAGAACGGTCTTGTTTAATAATCACGGTCGTCGAGATGGTACAGCCGCAGAGTTTTATGCGCGTGGTATTTTTGAAAACTCCTATAATCCAGAAAAGGATACTTATTTCAATCTCAACTTTGTATATGATGAGAGTGATAAGGATGGATTTTACAATAAGACACCTGATCGATTTAAAACGGCAGAAGATTTGCAATCTTACATGAAGGGAAGTTTTGATGTCCTTTATACTCTAGATTATCTAGAAGCTGAGGCAACGAAAAATCTAACTGATGAAGAAAAAACTAAATATTTCAAGAAAATAGTTCTGATTAGTTCACCATTTAGAAGATGGATAGATTATCGTAATACAGTAATTCCAGCAACTCATAAGAGTGAGGAGATTCAAGCTCTGACCTTAGAAGATGCCAAAAACTTGACAGATATTGATAGTTTAATTGACAATCATATCCTGGTCAATCGTTATATCATTGCTGGCTTTAAGGATAAAGGTAAAATTGCACCAAATGGTTACTATACCGTTGATATGTTTGATACCATTTATGGTGTTAGTCAAAATGACTCTGGTATGAGTGGGGACATCACCTTTAGAAAACAAGCCTTTGAATTGATGGCTGCTTTGGGCTACTATGAAGGATTTGTTCCTTATGTATCAAATCAGTTTAAAGAAGAAGCTGAAGCAGAGGGAGTACCGTTATCAGATAAATATATTTTTGATAAAATTCTAGGAAAAACATATGCTGAGTTCAAAAAAGAGCAAATAAATGAGCGTGTTGAGAAATTAGGTAAGTTAACACCAATTACTATAAATTACAACGGAAAAGAAGAAGTGATTGATAGTAAAGAAAAATTACAAGAGCTTATGAATAAAGCTGTTAAAGAGGAACTTGCTCAAATAAAAGCAGGAAACACAACAGCTCAGAAATTTATGTTTATCGAAACACCCGTTCAAAAACTGAAAAAAGCGATTTATAAAGCTTATCTCAAAGATTCAGATGACTTTAGACAGTCGATTTATAATAGCTAAGACAAAAGGAACATCTCTCTGGAATGAACATTCAGAGAGGTGTTTTTTGCGCTCTTGTAAGGTTTGACCTTGTTTCTTGAAAATGACAGTTTATATGAACATGGAGTGATTTTCAGACTTTTCCACAAATTATAGAATCTTTTCTGAGGATTTAGGGAGTGATAGAGGAAATCTTGAAAGCGCTTTTGTTTTGTGCTATAGTCAAGTAAATCGAGTCGTTTAAAGAGGAATGCTTGTATGAGAAGAGAAGAAGTTTTACGAAATCACTGGTTTTTTAGTCAAGAGGTGGGGAAAGAAGATGCCTTGGCGCCGGATTTTCAGAGGGAAAATTGGCAGGCCATTAAAGTACCACATGACTGGAGTATTTACAATGATTTTGACCAGTACTCGCCAGCGCAAAATGAGGGTGGCCAGCTAAATGGGGGTCAGGCATGGTACCGGACGCAGTTTTACTTGGAAGAAGATGCCAGTCTTGTTTCTGTGCGTTTGCTCTTTGATGGGGTTTACATGAATGCCCAAGTCTATATCAACGGGCAAGTGCTGGGCTATTATCCCAATGGCTATACACCCTTTTCTTATGATATCACCCCTTATCTAAGAAATGATGGGACGGCCAACCAGCTTGCGGTTTTTGTGGAAAATAAGCAACCTAGCAGTCGTTGGTACTCTGGTAGCGGTATTTATCGAGAAGTAAAATTATTGATGACAGATTCGGTGCATCTGGATTTGTATGGGATTACGATAGCAAGTCCTAAGCTAAAGGAACAAAGAGATGAATGGGTGGAAACTCAGCTTACAAGTAAGGTTTCAAATGATGGGCCTCAGTCCGTGTCGGTGTATTTGGAACAGAGTATCTGGTATGATGGCCAACAGCTGTCAGACTGGCAGGCGACAGACTCTCTAGTGATTGAAGCTGGGGACAAATATTCTTTCCAACAAGCCATATCAATTTTCCAACCTTTGCTTTGGGATATTGATCATCCCCACATTTACCAATTGAAGACTCGCCTTTACAAAAATGGCATTTTGGTTGATGAAGAAGAGGAGACTTTTGGTTACCGTTATATGGATTGGCAAGCGGATAAGGGTTTCTTTCTAAATGGTCGCTGGTTGAAGATTCATGGGGTTTGTTTGCACCATGACTACGGAGCGCTGGGAGCTGTGGAAAACAGGTCAGCTGCCGAGAGACGCTTGCGCCAGATGAAGGAAATGGGCGTCAATGCTATTCGAATCACGCATAATCCAGCCAGTAGCATTTTACTGGCTCTAGCTGCCAAAATGGGGCTACTCATCCAAGAAGAAGCCTTTGATACCTGGTATGGAGGCAAGAAAGAATATGACTATGGTCGCTTTTTTGAAGAAGAAGCGACTCATCCAGAAGCGAAAGCAGGCGATTTCTGGTCAGATTATGATTTGCGTACCATGATTGAGCGTGGCAAGAACAATCCAGCGATTTTTATGTGGTCCTTGGGAAATGAAGTCAGCGAAGCAAATGGCGATGCTCATTCATTGAAGACGATCAAACGCTTGCTGGGAAGGGTTAAGGAAGTGGATGATAGCCGTTTTGTGACCATGGGAATGGACCAGTTTCGCTTTGGAGATGGGTCTGGGGGCCATGAAAAGATAGCCGATTTGCTGGATGTGGTAGGCTTGAATTACTCGGAAGACAATATTGACGCGATTCGTAAAAGACATCCCAAGTGGCGACTTTACGGGTCTGAAACCTCATCGGCTACAAGGACGCGTGACAGCTATTTTCGCCCAGATAAGGAATGGGTTGGGGATAATCGCCGCGTGCGGAATTTTGAACAGTCAGACTATGGCAATGATCGAGTTCCTTGGGGGAAGACAGCGACGGCTTCTTGGATAGCAGATCGAAATCGGCTAGACTATGCGGGTCAGTTTATCTGGACAGGAGTGGATTATATTGGTGAGCCCACTCCTTGGCACAATCAAAATGACATGCCTGTAAAGAGTTCCTATTTTGGGCTTGTGGATACGGCAGGGATTCCTAAAAATGACTATTATTTCTATCAAAGTCAGTGGTTGGACCTAGATCAGTATCCCATGGTTCATATCCTACCCCATTGGAATTGGGAAATCCACAAGAGTTATCAACAAGTTGTGGATAAGTATGGGGATATCCCTGTTCGAGTGTATTCAAATGCCCGTTCTGTAGAGCTATTTCTCAATGGAAAATCCCAAGGTAGGAAGACCTTTCAGGAAAAATGGACTTCAGACGGTCGAAGATACCAGGAGGGACAAGGTTCTGACCAGCTCTATCTAGAATGGCGATTGGCTTATCAACCGGGAGAATTGCGTGCTGTGGCCTATGACCGTCAAGGTCAGCTTGTGGCAGAAGATAGGGTGGTGACTGCAGGTAAGCCAGCCAAAATCGGGCTACATGCTGAGAAGACAAAACTGGAGCCAGATGGGCAAGACCTCCTCTATCTCTATTTTGATGTATTGGACAAGGATGGAAATTGGGTGCCGACTGCTTCCAATCAGCTTCATTTTGAAATTGGAGGCCCTGCTCTTATTGTAGGTGTGGATAATGGTAGGCAGGCCAGTCGTGAACGTTACCAAGCCCAGAAAAATGGTCGGTTTAAGCGGAAAGCCTTTCATGGCAGAGGTGTCCTCTTAGTTCAGAGCTTGGAGCGGGTAGGTCAAGTGAGAGTAAAGGCCAGTGCCAGAGGGCTAGAGCCGGCAAGTTTCGATCTCTTAGTGGGAGAGGCTTTGGCTACCCAACCAGTGAAAAATCAGCGCTTGTTTGAGATTCGAGTGAACAAGCAGGCAGAATTACAAGAAGGGGATTCCCCAGCCATTGGACTTTATCCACAAACTGTGGATAACCCTGTGAACAAGGTGGGGAATAGTGAAGTGATTTGGGAGATGAGTGGCAGTGCCCACGCCATTATCAAGCAGGGAGTGCTTCATTGCTTGTCTGCAGGCGACTTGGTTATCAGTGCTATTTATCAAGGGAAAACCTATCAAACTCATTTGCAGGTGGCAGAAAATACCTCACTAGGGCAAGCAGTTTCTGTACGACCACTTCGCTTATATACAGATAGGGGAACTTATCCACAGCTTCCATCTTCAGTCTTGGTGGACTATGAGTCTGGTAGTGCAAAACGAGTCAATGTTGTTTGGGAGGCAATCTCCGAAGAAGATATAGCAAGCTTTCATGAGTTTACGATATCTGGCCAGCTTGAAGGGCTGGATTTAAGGGCTTCTGCTCAGGTTTGTGTCCAAGGGATTTGTGCTATTGAGTCTGAAAGGGTTTGGACTCTTGTCAAGGAAGCCCCACACTTACCAGACCGAGTCAAGCTAGTCTTATCAGATGGCAGACGAGATACGGTCAAGGTGACTTGGGATGAACTCGATCCTCAAGTCTATGTTCAGGTAGGAGAATGCGTTCTCACAGGGCAGGTAGCGGGCTGTGAGTTGCCAGCAACAGTCACCATTCATGTGACAGATGCCAGTGTAGATGGGGAAGTCATTTCCAATCAATGGACAGGATCCAACCTACCTCTGGTCTTTGCTTCCCATTCAGAGCCGAATCACCCAGCCTCATATCTCAATGACAAGGTTATTACTCGGAAGAAATCGATAGCCAATACTTGGATTGTCAAGTCAGAGCAAGCCAGCGTGGGCATTCTTTTTGGAGATGCAGGGATTTTAAAACAGCGATTTGTAGATAACGTGACCTTGTATTATGTTGAAAATCAAGAATATGTGGCTGTTGAGCCGACCTTTATTGATTATTACATAGGGAATGAGCCTACTTTACCTCGGACTCCCAACCATTTGGATAAGGATTCCCTGCTCAAGCAAGAGGAAAATTGGCGGCCTGTATCAGCTATCCGAAAAGTGTCAAGCGACAAGGATGAGGAGCTTCGTTTTGAATTTGACAAGGTGGAAACCTATGCCCTGCGTCTTCGATTTGAAGGCTTGGCAAGCCCTCTAGCCTTAACAGAATTGCAAGTACATGCCAAAAAAGTAAAGAAAAATGTAGATAGGAAGTAGTATGGTAAGAGAAATAAAACCGCATGGGCCCTTGCCTAGTCAGGCTCAACTAGCCTATTTAGAGGATGAACTAGCAGCCTTTATCCATTTTGGGCCTAATACCTTATATAACCAGGAATGGGGGACAGGTCAGGAGGATCCTGAACGCTTTAACCCGACACAGTTAGACGCACGTGAGTGGGTTCGCGTGCTCAAGGAAACGGACTTTAAAAAGTTAATTTTGGTGGTCAAGCACCACGACGGCTTTGTCCTCTATCCGACGGCTCATACAGATTATTCGGTTAAGGCTAGTCCTTGGAGGAATGGAGAGGGGGACTTGCTCCTTGAAGTATCCCAAGCTGCCACAGAGTTTGATATGGATATGGGGGTCTACCTATCACCCTGGGATGCCCACAGCCCCCTCTATCATGTGGACCGAGAAGCGGACTACAATGCCTATTACCTGGCACAGCTGAAGGAGATTTTATCAAATCCTGCCTATGGAAATGGAGGGAAATTTGCTGAGGTCTGGATGGATGGTGCCAGAGGAGAGGGCGCTCAAAAGGTCAATTATGAATTTGAAAAATGGTTTGAAACCATTCGTGAACTGCAGGGCGATTGCTTAATTTTTTCAACAGAAGGTGCTAGTATCCGCTGGATTGGCAATGAACGAGGGTATGCAGGTGATCCACTATGGCAAAAGGTGAATCCTGATAAACTAGGAACAGAAGCAGAGCTGGACTATCTTCAGCACGGAGATCCCTCGGGCACGATTTTTTCAATCGGTGAGGCAGATGTTTCCATCCGGCCGGGCTGGTTTTACCATGAAGAGCAGGATCCTAAGTCACTTGAGGAGTTGGTCGAAATCTACTTTCACTCGGTGGGGCGAGGAACTCCACTCTTGCTTAATATTCCGCCGAATCAAGATGGGCTCTTTGATGCAAAGGATATTGAACGTCTCTATGAATTTGCGGCCTATCGCAATGAGCTCTATAAAGAAGATTTGGCTCTGGGAGCTAAGGTATCTGGTCCAGCTCTTTCCGCAGACTTTGCTTGTCATCATCTGACAGATGGCCTTGAGACCAGTTCTTGGGCAAGCGATGTAGGCTTGCCTATCCAGTTAGAACTCGACTTGGGAGCGCCTAAAACTTTTGATGTAATTGAGTTAAGAGAAGATTTGAAGCTAGGGCAACGAATCGCTGCTTTTCATGTGCAAGTAGAGGTGGATGGTGTCTGGCAGGAGTTTGGCAGGGGCTTCACAGTTGCTCATAAGCGCCTCTTGCGAGGGCCGATAGTAGAGGCACAGAAGGTGCGCGTGATGATTACAGAGACACAGGATTTACCTGTACTGACCAAGATTTCCCTCTATAAAACTCCTAGCTTATCAAAAAAAGAAGTTGTTCAGGGATTAGCATTTGCAGAAAAAAGCCTAGCTGTGGCAAAGGGAGAGACTCTTCATTTTAGGATTGAACGTATCGAAAGTAGTACTCCTTTGGAAGCTAAGATTTCGATTCAACCGGGGACAGGTGTCCATGGTGTCGTCTATCAGGACGAGATTCAAGTCCTTCAATTCCAAGCTGGGGAAAGCAAAAAAGATTTGACCATACCAACCCTGTATTTTGCTGCCGATAAGACCTTGGATTTCTATCTGAATCTGACTGTTGATGGACAGCTGATTGATCAAGCTCATATTTTAGTTGAAACGAGATAAAATATCTTAACAACTCATTTCTTTTCCGAATAAATAGATAGTAGCAGTGAATCTAGTAAACCTAGATTTAAAAATGTGCTATAATGAAAGGAGAAGAAATATGACATTACGTCATCCGGGCATTAGCCCAACTAATGACTTGGTTGCTAAGAAAATTTTCAGCAACCCAGAAATCACTTGTCAGTTTATTCGCGATATGCTGGACTTGCCAGCCAAAAATGTGACCATTTTGGAGGGAAGCAACATTCACGTCTTGCCTTCCCTGCCGTACTCGGCACAGGATTTCTATACCAGTATAGATGTTTTAGCTGAACTAGATAATGGCACTCAAGTAATCATTGAGATTCAAGTCCATCATCAGAATTTTTTCATCAATCGCCTGTGGGCTTATTTGTGTAGTCAGGTCAATCAAAACCTAGAAAAAATTCGCCAACGTGAAGGTGACACCCACCAGAGTTACAAACACATTGCACCAGTATACGCTATCGCAATTGTGGACAGCAATTACTTTTCAGATGACCTAGCTTTTCATAGTTTTAGTATGCGCGAGGATACGACAGGTGAGGTTTTAACCATCACCAATAATGGACAAGAAAATCATCTGGTTAAGATGGCGTTCTTGGAACTAAAAAAATACAGAGAAACCAGCAAAGACGAGGTTCGCAAGCCGTGGTTGGAGTTTTTTGGTAATAAGCCCTTTACTCAGGAACCCGAGCGAGCCATCAGCCAAGCAGATCAACTGCTGGACTACAAGAGCTGGTCCGAGGAGGACAGGGAGATGTTTAGTGAACAACGCAGACGCGAAGAACAAGCCTTGCTAGCGCAGGACTATGCCTTGGAACAAGCTGAAGAAAAAGGGTTGGAGAGAGGTCGTGCAGAAGGTCTTGAACGTGGTCGAGCTGAGGGGATTGAACAGGGCATCGAAAAGGGTTTAGAGCGTGGACTTGAACGTGGTCGTGCAGAGGGGATTGAACAGGGCATCGAAAAAGGTTTAGAGCGTGGACTTGAACGTGGTCGAGCTGAGGGGATTGAACAGGGCA
>NZ_VMMS01000048.1:0-57081 GCF_013277315.1 Streptococcus sp. 2106 | reverse complement strand
TAAGTGATAAAGTCGGGAGAAATCGCTGAAGAGAGTGTATTTTCTATAGCTATATCTGAAATGGCAGAAATGAGTATTAAATTTTAGATATAAGATTACAAAAGGAGGTCTGCGCCTCCTTTTTGTTGTATAATAAAAGCGAGAGGAAAAAAGGATGAAAGTGATTGATCAAACTTTACTAGAAAAAGTTATTATTGAACGTTCTCGTACAAGTCATAAAGGAGACTACGGTCGTCTACTGCTGCTTGGTGGTACTTATCCTTATGGAGGTGCCATCATCATGGCTGCTTTGGCAGCTGTAAAAAGCGGTGCAGGATTGGTGACCGTTGGAACGGACAGGGAAAATATTCCAGCTCTGCATAGCCATTTACCTGAGACTATGGCCTTTTCTCTTCAAGACCAGCAATTGTTAAAAGAGCAATTGGAGAAGGTAGAAGTTGTCTTGCTGGGGCCTGGTTTACGAGACGATGCTTTTGGAGAAAATCTAGTAAAACAAGTCTTTGTTAATTTAAGACAAAATCAGATTTTTATTGTAGATGGTGGTGCCCTAACCATTCTTGCTAGAACAAGTTTGTCATTTCCATCTAACCAGCTTATCCTAACTCCCCACCAAAAAGAATGGGGAAAGTTGTCTGGTATTGCTATTGAAAAGCAAAAGGAAGATGCAACGGCTAGTGTCCTAACTTCCTTCCCTCAAGGAACAATTTTGGTAGAGAAAGGTCCAGCTACTCGTATTTGGCAAGCTGGTCAATCTGATTATTACCAGTTACAGGTCGGCGGTCCCTATCAGGCGACTGGGGGGATGGGAGATACTCTTGCTGGAATGATTGCAGGATTTGCAGGCCAATTCCGACAGGCCAGTCTCTACGAATGTGTGACGGTAGCGACCCATCTTCATTCAGCTATTGCCCAAGAACTAGCTCAAGAACAGTATGTGGTTTTGCCAACGGAGATTAGTAATTGTATTCCTAAAGTAATGAAAATTATTTGTCAACAAGAGAGGGTAAGCAAAGATAAACTTGTTTAAAATAGATAGATAAACCCACTTCCTTCTCTTAATTTATGATTCTTGAAATGCGCCTGCTTTAATGCTAAACTAGACGTATCAAAGTTAAGGTCTTGTTTTTGGAACTGGAAAGAGATGAACAAAGCAAATACATAAAAGATAAATTCATTTTTATTCGTTTTATAAAAATAAAATGCATGTTTTCAAAGAAGGATTGATAAAAAATGTAAATTTGATCTTTTTACTTGAATAAAAAGCGATTTCATAGTAGAATAAGAACTGAGAATGATGGAGGTAAATCGGTGGAAAATCTGAAGAAAATGGCAGGTATCAAGGCTGCTGAGTTCGTGAGCGATGGAATGGTCGTTGGACTTGGAACAGGCTCGACTGCCTATTATTTTGTAGAAGAAATCGGTCGTCGTATCAAGGAAGAAGGATTGCAGATTACAGCTGTAACAACTTCTAGTGTGACCACTAAACAGGCAGAAGGCCTTAATATCCCGCTCAAGTCTATTGACCAAGTAGACTTTGTCGATGTGACGGTTGATGGCGCGGATGAAGTGGATAGTCAGTTTAACGGAATCAAAGGCGGTGGTGGTGCCCTTCTCATGGAAAAGGTGGTCGCAACACCATCAAAAGAATACATTTGGGTGGTGGATGAAAGCAAGCTGGTCGAAAAACTAGGTGCTTTTAAATTGCCAGTAGAAGTGGTTCAGTATGGCGCAGAACAAGTCTTTCGTCGTTTTGAGCGAGCTGGCTACAAACCAAGTTTCCGTGAAAAAGACGGCCAACGTTTTGTGACCGATATGCAGAACTTTATCATTGACCTTGACTTGGATGTCATCGAAGATCCAATTGCTCTCGGACAAGAATTGGATCATGTCGTTGGTGTCGTAGAACACGGTTTATTCAACCAAATGGTGGATAAAGTAATCGTTGCTGGACGAGATGGGGTTCAGATTTTAACCTCAAGAAAAGAAAAATAGAAGGGGGCATAAGATGTCTAAATTTAATCGTATTCATTTGGTGGTACTGGATTCTGTAGGAATCGGTGCAGCACCAGATGCTAATAACTTTGTCAATGCAGGGGTTCCAGATGGAGCTTCTGACACACTGGGACACATTTCCAAAACAGTTGGTTTGAATGTGCCAAATATGGCTAAAATCGGTCTTGGAAATATTCCTCGTGAAACTCCTCTTAAGACAGTACCGGCAGAAAGCAATCCAACTGGATATGCAACAAAATTGGAAGAAGTATCCCTTGGTAAGGACACCATGACTGGGCACTGGGAAATCATGGGACTCAACATTACGGAGCCTTTCGATACTTTCTGGAACGGATTCCCAGAAGAAATCTTGACAAAAATCGAAGAATTCTCAGGACGTAAGGTCATTCGTGAAGCTAACAAACCTTACTCAGGAACAGCCGTTATCGATGATTTTGGACCACGTCAGATGGAAACTGGAGAGTTGATTATCTATACTTCAGCTGATCCTGTTTTGCAAATTGCTGCCCACGAAGATATTATTCCTTTGGACGAATTGTACCGTATCTGTGAATACGCTCGTTCAATTACACTTGAGCGCCCTGCCCTTCTAGGTCGTATCATTGCTCGCCCTTATGTAGGTGAACCAGGTAACTTCACTCGTACGGCAAACCGTCGTGACTTGGCTGTATCTCCATTTGCCCCAACTGTTTTGGATAAATTGAATGAGGCTGGTATCGATACTTATGCTGTTGGTAAAATCAATGATATCTTTAACGGTGCTGGTATCAACCATGATATGGGTCACAACAAGTCAAACAGTCATGGAATAGATACACTATTGAAGACCATGAGCCTTGCTGAATTTGAAAAAGGATTCTCATTCACAAACTTGGTTGACTTTGATGCCCTTTACGGCCACCGTCGTAATGCTTACGGCTATCGTGATTGCTTGCATGAGTTTGATGAACGCTTACCTGAAATTATCGCAGCCATGCGAGAGAACGACCTTCTCTTGATTACTGCTGACCATGGAAATGACCCAACCTATGCAGGAACAGACCACACTCGCGAATATATTCCACTTTTGGCTTACAGTCCTGCCTTTAAAGGAAATGGTATCATTCCAGTTGGACATTTTGCAGATATCTCAGCGACTGTTGCAGATAACTTTGGTGTTGAAACAGCTATGATCGGGGAAAGTTTCTTAGATAAATTGGTATAAGATGACGCGCTATGCTCTGCTGGTGAGAGGCATCAATGTTGGTGGCAAGAATAAGGTCGTCATGGCGGAGCTTCGTCAAGAACTGACAGAGTTGGGAATTGAAAAGGTTGAAAGCTACATCAACAGTGGTAATATCTTCTTTATTTCTACAGACTCAAAAGTCAAATTGATTGAAAGGTTAGAGACTTTCTTTGGGACTCGTTATCCATTTATTCAGAGGTTTTCTTTACTGAGTCAAGAAGATTATGAAGACGAACTTGAGAGTCTACCAGCTTGGTGGAATGAAGACTTGGCAAGAAAAGACGTTCTCTTTTACACTGAGGGTTTGGATGTGGAGCAAGTCATCGAGAAAGTAGGCAGTTTGAAACTGGAAGATGAGGTGCTTCATTTTGGAAAACTTGGTATTTTCTGGGGGAAATTTTCTGAAGAAACCTACTCTAAAACTGCCTATCACAAGGATCTGCTCAAGATGCCTTTCTATCGCCACATTACTATTTGTAATGCTAAAACCTTTGACAAAATTGGTCAAATGCTAAAAAATAATAAAGGAGACACACAATGAGATTTTTAAACAAAATCAATGAAACAGCTGCTTTCCTGAAAGACAAGGGAATTCAAGCGCCTGAGTTCGGTCTAATCCTTGGATCAGGACTGGGAGAACTGGCAGAAGAAATCGAAAATCCAGTTGTAGTAGACTATGCAGACATTCCAAACTGGGGCCGCTCTACAGTAGTCGGTCACGCTGGTAAATTGGTATATGGTGAACTTGCAGGTCGCAAGGTCTTGGCTCTTCAAGGTCGCTTCCATTTTTACGAAGGCAATCCTCTGGAAGTCGTGACTTTCCCAGTACGTGTTATGAAAGTTCTTGGATGTGAAGGTGTCATTGTAACCAATGCTGCTGGTGGTATTGGATATGGCCCTGGTACTTTGATGGCTATCTCAGACCATATCAATATGACGGGGCAAAACCCATTGATGGGTGAAAACTTGGATGATTTTGGTCCACGTTTCCCAGATATGTCTAAGGCCTACACACCAAAATACCGTGCTACTGCACATGAAGTTGCTAAAAAACTTAATATCAAGCTTGATGAAGGTGTCTATATCGGTGTAACTGGTCCAACTTATGAAACACCAGCAGAAATTCGTGCCTATAAGACACTGGGAGCAGATGCAGTTGGTATGTCTACGGTTCCTGAAGTGATCGTGGCAGCCCACTCAGGTTTGAAAGTTCTGGGAATCTCATGTATCACTAACTTTGCGGCCGGTTTCCAAGAAGAACTCAACCACGAAGAAGTTGTGGAAGTAACCGAACGTGTCAAAGGTGACTTTAAAGGCTTGCTTAAAGCGATTCTTGCAGAATTGTAAGAAAAAAGATTTAAAAGGGGGAATGCCTCTTTCCTTTCATGGTTGACTATTCGGAACAAAGAAGAAACATCGGTATACCATGAGATCCTTCCTGCTCTTGTAACTGAAAGAGTCTGATAGTTAGCATTGTGAAAGACAAGATTCTAGGATACTAGCATTAGCTTCCTAGCCAAGCAGACTAGTATGATAAGAAGAGATAAGAATGAATTTATACTCAATGAAAATCAAAGAGCAAACTAGGAAGCTAGCCGCAGGTTGCTCAAAACACTGTTTTGAGGTTGTAGATAAGACTGACGAAGTCAGTGACCATATCTACGGCAAGGCGACGCTGACGTGGTTTGAAGAGATTTTCGAAGAGTATTACTTTCTGAATTTCTCAGTCTTGTCCTAGATAGGGGACAAGGAGATTTAGTTTGAGTCTGCTTATAAATAAACGAAAAGAAAGATAAAGAATAATGAAAATTGGTCAACGAATGATGCGTTTTGGCATAAAAAAATTAAGTATCGGAGTTGTATCTGTTGCAGTCGGCTTCGCATTTCTAGCTCCAGCTGGAATTTCAGCCAATGAACTAAAGCAAGATGTAACATCTGAAGTGGCAACAAGAGTGCTAGATTCTAAGGAGGAATTGAGAGAGCCAGAAAATGTTGCTCCAAAACTAGAAACTCCTCTTAGAGAGGAGTCAAGACTAGCTCCTCAACCGCTTCCGGAAGCAAGTGAAGTTCTTGAAAACAAAAGGGAAGAGTCAAAAGTAGAGATAACAGAGCCGGCTCAAGACTCACCTATTCATGCTCCTGTAGAAGAAACTAAAGAGGAAGTTGTGACAGAAAAACCAACAAATACTCGTTCTCTAACAGCAGAAGATTTGGTGAAGATTTCCAAAGGGGAATTGCATTTAGAAAATGATTTGATTGATGAATCTCTCTATGGTGAAAAAGTTCTTGATTTGGAAGGGGATGATGACCAAGATGGCATCAAAAACAAAGATGAACTTTATGTTTACAACAAAGATGGTAAGGATTATCTAGGATATAACAGTCATCCCTTGCTAGCAGACAGTGATGGGGATGGTTTGGCAGATGGAGAAGACGATAATAAGAAAGAATGGTATGTCACAGACCGTGATTCTCTTCTCTTTATGGAGTTAGCCTATCGAGATGATGATTATATTGAGAAAATTTTAGATCATAAGAATCCTTTCCCGAGTCTCTATCTTGACCGTCAAGAATACAAACTCATGCACAATGAATTGGCTCCTTTCTGGAAGATGAAAAAAGCCTACCATACAGAGAGTGGCTTGGATGCTTTCTTATTTGAGACCAAGAGCGACCTTCCTTATCTCAAAGATGGAACGGTGCACATGTTGGCTATTCGTGGAACAAGACGGAATGACGCGAAAGATTTAAGTGCAGATTTTGTTTTGTTAGGGGGAAATAAACCAGCTCAAGCGGATGATATCCGCAAGGTTGTTGGGGAATTAGCCAAGGATACAAGTATTACCAAGTTGTATATGACAGGTCATTCTCTTGGAGGCTACCTAGCTCAGATTGCAGCGGTTGAAGCTTACCAAAAATATCCTGATTTTTATAACCATGTATTACGGAAAGTGACGACTTTCAGTGCTCCTAAAGTGATTACTTCCAGAACTGTTTGGAATGCTGAGAATGATTTCTGGGATGTTGGTTTGGAAAGCCGTAAATTAGCTGTTAGTGGAAAAATTAAGCATTATGTGGTTGATAATGATAATGTTGTGACTCCCTTGATTCATAACGATCGTGATATTGTTACATTTACAGGTAATTCACGCTTTAAACACCGTTCTCGTGGCTATTTTGAAAGTCGAATGAATGATATTCCTAACTTTAATATTGGTAAACGAACTACCTTGGATAAACATGGTTATCGTGATCCAAAATTGGATAAAGTGCGATTCTTTAAGAAACAGGCTCTGCCCCAATCTTCTAGTCAACCAAGCGCGGAACCAATGGAAAATATTACCTTAGGAAAACAGGTTACTCAAAGTTCGACAGCTTTCGGAGGAGATGCTAGAAGAGCTGTGGATGGCAAAGTTGATGGTAACTATGGTCACAATTCTGTCACTCATACCAACTTCCAATCTAAGCCTTGGTGGCAAGTAGATTTGGCTAAAGAAGAAACCATTCGCCAAATCAATATTTACAACCGAACAGACACTGCCCAGGATAGATTGGCAAACTTTGATGTCATTCTTTTAGATAGTTTTGGTAAAGAAATTGAGAGAAAACGAATAACATCTCTTAAAGATGTGTCAGCACAAATTGCGATTAACCATAAAAAAGCGCGCTATGTTCGGATTGAGCTAGAAGGCTATAATGCCCTCAGTCTTGCAGAAGTCCAAGTATATCGTGCTGAGAATATCGCTTGGAAAAAACAAGCTAAGCAAAGTTCTACTGATTTTGGTGGAGATGCTAGTCGTGCCTTGGACGGCAATACCAATAGTAGTTATAGCCAGCAATCAATTACCCATACAAAATTTGAAAACCAGCCTTGGTGGGAAGTTGATTTAGGTCGTACAGAACAGGTAGGACTTGTCCGACTTCATAACCGTGGGGATGGAGAGCTTTCTAAACGTCTGTCAGACTTTGATGTGATTTTGTATGATGAAAAAGGGAAAGAAGTTGCTAGACAGTATGTTTCTAAGCTTGACGGAATGAGCTTGGATGTTCAATTAAATGGGAAATTGGGACGCCGTGTTCGTGTGCAACTACGTAAGAACAATCAAGCCCTCAGTCTTGCAGAAGTAGAAGTTTTCCGCTTTATCGCTACGAATGGTGAGACGGCGACACAAGTTTCTAAGCCAGTTCAACCAATCAGTCAGACTCCTGCCAAAGACAAAACATTGACAATTCAACATAGTGGAGCTTATATTGCCCGCTACTCTATCACTTGGGAAGAAGTTACAGTAGATAAAGATGGAAACCAAGTTGTTCGTAGTCGTTCTTGGGAAGGAAACGGTCGCAACCAGACTGCAGGTTTTGTCCTCAACCTCCCAATTAAAGAAAATATGAGAAATCTGCGAATTAAGATTGAGAAAAAGACAGGTCTACTATGGAATAGATGGCAAACAATCTATGAAAACAGACCAATTTTAGCTCAACCCCACCGTAAAATTACCCATTGGGGAACAACATTAAATTCTAAGATTTCTGATGACGATGTCTTGTAAAAAATCCTACTATTTAATAATGAGATGATTTAGTTTATAAGAGAAGAACTACCTGAGCTTGAATAGAACTCAGGTAGCTCTCTGTGAAAGAACAAAATTAAACAGAAAGGTATAGTGAGGTGTTCTAATTTGAACATGAGCGGAAAAACTTTTCTAAAAACTTAGAAAGGAAGGGGAGTTCGGGTTTGAATTGAATCCGATCTACTCTTCTCAATATTATCAAAATTAAGAAAGAAAGGAATTGAACCCATCATAAAAGCAGTGGGAAAAAGATAGTTGGTCTAGCGAGCATCGCTCACTGCGCCCCACTCCTATTTTCCCTTTGGCTTTTTAACGGGTTTGGTATCTTTCTCAATATAAAATATAAAAAAGAAAGGTAGAGCGCGTGTTTTGATTTGAACACGAGCGGAAAACTTTTCTAAAAACTCAGAAGAGAAGGGGAGTTCGGGTTTGAATTGAAGCCGTTCTAATCTTCTCAATATCATCAAAATTAAGAAAGGAATTGACCCCACCCTAAAAGCAGTGGGAAAAAGATAGTTGGTCTAGCGAGCATCGCTCACTGCGCCCAACTCCTATTTTCCCTTTGCTTTTTGACGGGTTTGGTATCTTTCTCAATATAAAATAAAGAAAGGTAGAGCGTGTGTTCTGATTTGAACACGAGCGGAAAACTTGGAAAATAGATAATCTGACTGAAAAATCAGGATTTCTCGTCAGATTCCTAATTTTCAGTCGTTTTCTTGTCGCTCTTTGTATCATAAATTATGTCTATCCATATTGCTGCTCAGCAGGGTGAAATTGCTGATAAAATTCTTCTTCCAGGGGATCCTCTTCGTGCGAAATTTATTGCGGAGAATTTCCTTGAAGATGCTGTTTGTTTTAACGAAGTGCGTAACATGTTTGGTTACACTGGTACTTACAAGGGTCACCGTGTATCTGTTATGGGAACTGGGATGGGAATGCCATCTATTTCGATTTATGCGCGTGAGTTAATTGTTGACTACGGAGTGAAAAAATTGATTCGTGTGGGAACTGCAGGATCTTTGAATGCAGATGTCCACGTACGTGAATTGGTTTTGGCGCAGGCAGCTGCAACCAACTCTAACATCATCCGCAATGACTGGCCACAGTACGATTTCCCACAAATCGCTAGCTTTGATTTGCTAGATAAGGCTTATCATATTGCCAAAAATCTCGGTATGACAACCCACGTTGGGAACGTTTTGTCATCTGATGTCTTTTATTCAAACTACTTTGAAAAGAACATCGAGCTTGGTAAATGGGGAGTCAAGGCTGTGGAAATGGAAGCAGCAGCACTTTACTATCTGGCAGCCCAACACCATGTTGACGCGCTAGCTATTATGACAATCTCTGATAGCTTGGTTAATCCAGATGAGGACACGACTGCAGAAGAACGTCAAAATACCTTCACCGATATGATGAAGGTTGGATTAGAAACTTTGATTGCTGAATAAAAGAGAACACAAAAGGAAGACTTTCTGGATGAAAATCTTCCTTTTTTAGTCATTCAGTCCATACTGTGACCTTAATGAAATGTTGCTCTACCGTCTATTTTTTAAGAGATTGCAAAAAACAATCAATCTCTGCTTGAGAATGGAGAATACGCATCTTTTCTGGGTAAGTATTGTTTAAATATTGGTATCTATCCTTAGCATTTTTTGTTCGACCATCCCAGAGAATCCAACGAATAAATTCCCAGTTGAATTGCTCGGGGCATCCCTTAGCCATGCTTTCTCTCACTTTTCCTCTGTATTTTAAATAGCGCTTAAAGGCTCTTAGCAAACAATTCCAAGCAGAGAAGTTTAAAAAGATGATCTGGTTAGCTTCCTGCATTCTTTCTTCGTAATAACACCA
This sequence comes from Streptococcus sp. 2106, assembly GCF_013277315.1. Taxonomy (NCBI): domain Bacteria; kingdom Bacillati; phylum Bacillota; class Bacilli; order Lactobacillales; family Streptococcaceae; genus Streptococcus; species Streptococcus sp. 2106. Next base: position 47,421 of record NZ_VMMS01000048.1, on the reverse strand, counting down.
AGAATAATTACCATCGATGACCCAAGCTTCATGCTTGGTGAGAAAATTTTTCATCTCGGTTAACATCCAATCACGGTCACTGTCTTGCCAACCAGGTTGAAATTGGAGTGTGTCCATATGAAGTTTTGGGATGGAGTAGTAGAGAGATAACTTTTCAGCTAGCGTTGACTTACCAGCACCAGAATATCCGATAATTGCAATTTTCATTTTCTACCTTTTCCTATTTGGAGACAAAAAAACAGCCTCTATGGACTGTTTCTTATTTAGCAAGTTTAGCTGAAAGACGAGCTTTATCGCGGCTTGCTTTGTTTTTGTGAATCAAACCTTTAGTTTCTGCTTTATCGATAGCTGAGCTAGCAGCACGGAAAAGTTCTTCAGATGGGTTTGCTTCGAAAGCTTTGATAGCAGTACGCATAGCTGATTTTTGAGCTGAGTTCTTTTCGTTTTGTTTAACGTTCAATTCAGCGCGTTTGATAGCTGATTTAATGTTTGCCAATGTTCTTACCTCCATATTTACTAACTATACCATTATATCTGAAAACTTACGTTTTGACAAGGGAAAATTACTTTTTTAAGTAAATTTCATCGATTTCATGGTTCTTGCTTTTATGAAGAATCACTTCCGCACGATTTCTGGTTGGTTCAATATAATTTTGTAGATTTGTGAGATTGATACTGGTCCAGACCTGATGGGCAAAGGACTCCACTTCCCCAATCGGCATCTGAGTAAAACGATAATAGTAGCTATCAGGGTCGTTTTGGGCTAGGCTCAGCATCTTCAAGAAACGGTCCAGATACCAACTCTCGATGTCATCGACTGCAGCATCAACATAGATGGAAAAGTCAAAGAAGTCAGTAATGTAGAGACGCTCGTTTTGTGGATTTTGAAAGACATTTATTCCCTCAACAATGACAAAATCAGCAGCTTTGACGCTTTGCTTTTCCTCAGGTACGATGTCGTAGACTTCATGAGAATAGACAGGAATATCCACATCTTGTCCATTTTTGATGCAGTCTAAGAAGTTGAGAAGAGCTTCCATATCATAGCTTTCAGGAAATCCCTTACGATTTAGAATCCCTTGTTCAATCAAGGTCTGGTTGGGATAGAGAAAGCCGTCAGTTGTTACCAACTCAACCGTAGCATCTGTAAGTGTACGGGACAGTAGGATTTGAAGTAGGCGACTGGTTGTGGATTTTCCAACGGCAACACTCCCAGAAACCCCAATGATAAAAGGCTGGGATTTGCTTTCACGTTGAAGGAAAATCCCTTTTGAAAAGGCCAAATCATCCTTGGTACGCTTGTAAATCTGGATGAGATGGGCTAGGGGGAGATAGACATCGGTAACATCCTGCAAGCTAATCTGGTCATTAAAACTCTTGATGGATTCTAATTCCTCTTCTGTCAAAGGAGGTGTCGTCTTTCGATGTAAAGATTGCCAAGTCTGGCGACTGATTTTTTCAAAATGTAAAAATTCGTTGGTCATTTGTTTTCCCCTAGATATTTTGTCTATCATACCATAAAAAGTTAAAAAAATAAAGCGGTTTCTTGAATGTGGTAAGTCAATAGTATATAATATAAGTAGATAGAGGATGAACAATTTATTGATGAAGTAGGAGCTGCTTTCTACTGACTTATCAGCTATAAAGGGGGCTTTGGGGTTTATAACTTATAGGAGGTGTACTATGAAAATCTTGAAACCTTACCTATTGGAACTCTGTTTTATTTTAAGTTTTGCCTTACCTTTTATAAAAGGAGTCAATGCGGATAATGGTAGACGCTTTGTGGAAATCTATTACGGTTTTACTTTTTTGATGGAACATGCCATTGTAACAGCTGTCTTTATCTGTTCGCTTTTGATTGCTTTCTTCCTAAAAAAAACGGTGGACGAAATGGCTTGCTGCTGGAAGTTATCTATTTTTGATTTTGTGGATTGCTACAGAGGGTTATTTCACTAGAAGATTTGATACGACTTTGGACAAGTTTGGAAATCCTGACACAAACTTATCAGTTGGGCTTTTATTTAAACATTTTGTTGGGAATCCTATTGATAATGAAATATTTAAAAGTAAAGAAATAGCGCTGACAATGCGTCTGGTGATAGACAATAAACTTTGGGTTATGTGTTTTATCATGGCAATGATAGCTGTAGTCCTAGATGAAATACAATTTGCTTATAAAAGTTGAAAGAGATTGAAGGGGAGCTATTGTAAAGCAACTTCCTTCAATCTTTTTGTCTCATTCTGGATATGTAAACGATTTACAATTTAAGTCAAATTATGGTAAAATAGTTTCATGAGTAAAATGTATTATGCAGAAAATCCTGACGCTGCTCACGATATTCATGAGTTGAGAGTGGACTTGTTGGGAGAAAAAATGACCTTTTTGACAGATGCGGGTGTTTTTAGCAAGAAAATGATTGACTTTGGAAGTCAACTCTTGCTCAAGTGTCTGGAGGTCAACCAAGGAGAAACTGTCCTGGATGTAGGCTGTGGTTACGGACCTTTGGGCTTGTCCTTGGCTAAGGCTTATGGAGCTCAGGCGACCATGGTTGATATCAATAATCGTGCCTTGGATTTGGCGCGACAAAATGCTGAACGAAATAAAGTAGAAGCGACGATTTTCCAGTCCAACATTTATGAACAAGTTGAAGGTCAATTTGACCATATCATTTCCAATCCCCCTATTCGTGCTGGAAAAAAAGTCGTTCATGAAATCATCGAGAAAAGTAAAGATTTCTTGGAAACTGGTGGAGATTTAACAATCGTCATCCAGAAAAAGCAAGGGGCTCCAAGTGCCAAGTCTAAGATGGAAGATGTGTTTGGCAATTGTGAAATCCTTAAAAAAGATAAGGGATACTATATCCTTAGAAGTGTGAAAGAATGAGAGCAGTTGATTTAATCCAAAAAAAACGAGATGGTCAAGAATTGACTTCAAGTGAAATTGAATGGCTGGTAGAAGGCTATGTGTCAGGAACTGTCCCTGATTATCAAATGTCTGCCTTTGCTATGGCTGTCTATTTCAAAGGAATGACGACACGAGAAATCTCAGATTTGACTATGAAGATGGTCAAGACTGGGCAAGAGTTTGACCTGTCTGCCATTGATGGTGTGAAAGTTGACAAGCATTCTACTGGTGGTGTCGGCGATAAGGTAACCTTGATTTTAGCTCCCCTTGTTGCTAGCTTTGGTGTGCCTGTGGCAAAAATGAGTGGTCGTGGCCTTGGTCATACTGGTGGGACAATTGATAAATTGGAGTCCATTAAAGGCTATCAAGTCGAGCGCAGTCAAGAGGATTTTATTCGTCAGGTTCAGGATATTGGTGTATCTGTCATTGGGCAATCAGACCAGCTGGTTAAAGCAGATAAACTTCTCTACGCTCTCCGTGATGTGACCGCAACTGTCGACACGATTCCTTTGATTGCGAGTTCAGTGATGAGCAAGAAAATTGCGGCAGGGGCGGATGCTATTTTGCTAGACGTGACTGTCGGTGAGGGTGCCTTCATGAAAACGGTTGATGAGGCGCGTGAGTTGGCTCAAACTATGGTGGAACTTGGTAAGGCTGTTGGACGGAAGACGGTAGCAGTGATTACGGATATGAGCCAGCCCTTGGGACGAGCGATTGGAAATCGTCTGGAAATCCTTGAAGCATTGGAGATTTTACAAGGTCAAGGACGTCAGGATATTACCCACTTTATCTGTGAATTGGCTCAAATTATGCTTGGTTTGGCAAATATAAATAAAACAGTTGAAGAAGTTCTACAACATCTTGAAAATGGCCAAGCGCTGGCTAAGTTTGAGGAGATGGTTCAAGCCCAAGGTGGGGACTTGGAAGAACTCTACCGTCCTGTCAATGTTGCCCATGTGGTGGAAATTCCTGCTCAGGAAACGGGTGTCATTTCAGCTCTTCCAGCTATGGAATTTGGGCTTTATGCTATGAGACTGGGGGCAGGCCGTGCAGTCAAGACTGATGATTTGGACTATGAAACAGGAATTGTTTTTGAAAAGAAAGTTGGAGATTCCGTTCAAAAGGGAGAAATTGTTGCAAAAGTATACACAAATGGAAAAATTTCTCCTCAGCTAGTTACAGATTTTCAAAAATATGTTAAAATAAATGATAGGGTGCAAAGTTTACGAGAAATCATAGAAATTATCTCATAAACCGCAGGAGAATCCGAATATGAAATTAAATAAATATATCGATCATACGCTTTTAAAACAAGATGCAACAGAAAATCAAATTGATTGTTTGTTGTCTGAGGCTAGAGAGTATGATTTTGCCAGTGTTTGCGTCAATCCGACCTGGGTTAAATATGCTAAAAAAGGGCTTGAAGGCACAGATGTCAAGGTCTGTACAGTAGTAGGTTTCCCTTTGGGAGCAACCACTTCAGCTGTGAAAGCATTTGAAACAAAAGAAGCTATCCAAAATGGGGCTGACGAGATTGACATGGTAATCAATGTTGGAGCTCTCAAGTCAGATAATTTAGCCTTGGTAGAGTCAGATATTCGTGCAGTAGTGGAAGCAAGTGGTGACAAGTTAGTGAAAGTCATTATTGAAGCGTGCTTGTTGACTGACGATGAAAAGGTTGTGGCTTGCCAATTATCCCAAAAAGCTGGAGCTGACTTCGTAAAAACTTCAACTGGCTTTTCAACTGGTGGCGCTACGATAGCAGATGTTCAATTGATGCGTGAAACAGTTGGACCTGATATGGGTGTCAAGGCTGCTGGTGGAGCTCGTTCTTATGAGGATGCTCTTGCCTTTGTTGAAGCAGGGGCGACTCGTATTGGAACGTCAGCTGGAGTAGCCATTTTAAAAGGAGAATTGGCAGATGGCGACTACTGAGTTGATTGAACTGGCAATTGAAACCAGCAAACATGCCTATGTCCCCTATTCTCACTTTCCTATCGGAGCAGTTTTAGTAGCCAAAGACGGAAGTGTTTACACGGGAGTGAATATCGAAAATGCTAGCTATCCTTTGACCAATTGCGGTGAGAGAACAGCCATTTTTAAGGCTGTATCTGAAGGACAAAGAGAATTTTCAGAGCTGATTGTTTATGGTCAAACTGAAAAACCAATCTCACCATGTGGTGCTTGTCGCCAAGTAATGGTCGAATTTTTTGAACAAGATCTAAAAGTGACCTTAGTCGCAAAAGATAAATCGACGGTCGAGATGACGGTCGGGGAATTACTTCCATATTCTTTTACAGACTTAAATTAGTCTGAGTCGCTCTTTGAGTGGCACGGTCCTTGTGGCCAACCAATCCATACTTGCAACATCGTTGCACATCTTATTTAGGAGGTTCAGTAATGAACAAGAAACAATGGCTAGGTCTTGGCCTAGTAGCAGTGGCAGCAGTTGGACTTGCTGCATGTGGTAATCGCTCTTCTCGTAAGGCAGATTCATCTTCTGATGTGAAGACAAAAGCAGCAATCGTCACTGATACTGGTGGTGTTGATGACAAATCATTCAACCAATCAGCTTGGGAAGGTTTGCAGGCTTGGGGTAAAGAACACAATCTTTCAAAAGATAACGGTTTCACTTACTTCCAATCAACAAGTGAAGCTGACTACGCTAACAACTTGCAACAAGCGGCTGGAAGCTATAACCTAATCTTTGGTGTTGGTTTTGCCCTTCACAATGCAGTTGAAGAAGCAGCAAAAGAGCACTCTGACTTGAACTATGTCTTGATTGATGATGTGATTAAAGACCAAAAGAATAATGTTGTGAGCGTAACATTTGCTGATAATGAATCTGCTTACCTTGCAGGTGTTGCAGCAGCTAAAACAACTAAGACAAAACAAGTTGGTTTTGTAGGTGGCATTGAGTCAGAAGTTATCTCTCGTTTTGAAGCTGGTTTCAAGGCAGGTGTTGCCTCAGTAGATTCATCTATCAAAGTACAAGTTGACTATGCTGGTTCATTTGGTGATAATGCCAAAGGTAAAACAATTGCAGCAGCACAATACGCAGCTGGTGCAGACGTTGTTTACCAAGTAGCTGGTGGTACAGGTGCAGGTGTCTTTGCAGAAGCAAAATCACTTAACGAAAGTCGTCCTGAAAATGAAAAAGTTTGGGTTATCGGTGTTGACCGTGACCAAGAAGCAGAAGGAAAATACACTTCTAAAGATGGTAAAGAATCAAACTTTGTTCTTGTATCTACTTTGAAACAAGTTGGTACAACTGTAAAAGATATTTCTAACAAGGCAGAAAAAGGTGAATTCCCTGGCGGTCAAGTGATCGTTTACTCATTGAAAGATAAAGGGGTTGACTTGGCAGTAACAAACCTTTCAGAAGAAGGTAAAAAAGCTGTCGAAGATGCTAAAGCTAAAATCCTTGATGGAAGCGTAAAAGTTCCTGCAAAATAATGGATGGAAGTCATTTCTTAGGAAGCGGCCCTCGGCCGCTTTTTTAAGAGTTGAGACAAAGTCATTTTGTCTCAGTAAAGCTTGCTACTAGATAAAATAGCAAGTTTTATTGAAATAAAATAAGACTCTGAAAGGAAGAGCACATGGCACACGAAAATGTCATTGAGATGCGTGATATTACCAAGGTGTTTGGTGAATTTGTTGCCAACGACAACATCAACCTGCACCTACGAAAAGGTGAAATTCATGCACTTTTAGGAGAAAATGGGGCTGGTAAGTCCACGCTCATGAACATGTTAGCAGGGCTTCTTGAACCAACTAGTGGTGAAATTGTGGTCAACGGTCAAGTTGTCAATCTCGATTCACCATCTAAAGCGGCTAGCTTGGGAATCGGAATGGTTCACCAGCACTTTATGTTGGTAGAAGCTTTCACGGTGGCTGAAAACATCATTTTAGGAAGTGAATTGACTAAAAATGGTGTACTAGATATTGCTGGAGCTAGCAAAGAAATCAAGGCTCTTTCTGAACGTTATGGCTTAGCTGTGGACCCTTCTGCCAAGGTGGCAGACATCTCAGTTGGAGCCCAACAACGTGTAGAAATTTTAAAAACCCTTTATCGGGGAGCTGATATTCTTATTTTTGACGAACCAACGGCTGTTTTGACTCCATCAGAAATTGATGAGTTGATGGCTATTATGAAAAATCTTGTCAAAGAAGGAAAATCAATTATCTTGATTACCCACAAGTTGGACGAGATTCGCGCAGTTTCTGACCGCGTTACAGTTATCCGTCGTGGGAAATCAATTGAAACCGTCAAAATTGCAGGGGCTACTAATGCTGATTTAGCAGAAATGATGGTGGGTCGTTCTGTTTCCTTTAAAACAGAGAAACAAGCCTCTCAACCAAAAGAAGTGGTCTTGTCTATTAAAGACTTGGTGGTCAATGAAAACCGTGGTGTCCCAGCTGTGAAAAATCTGTCCTTGGATGTTCGTGCTGGAGAGATTGTTGGTATTGCGGGGATTGATGGAAATGGTCAGTCTGAACTGATTCAAGCCATCACAGGTCTTCGCAAGGTTGAATCTGGTAGCATTGAGCTAAAAGGAGATTCAATTGTAGGCTTGCACCCACGACAAATTACAGAGCTAAGTGTTGGGCACGTTCCAGAAGACCGTCACCGTGATGGTTTGATTTTGGAAATGATGATCTCTGAAAATATTGCCCTTCAAACCTACTACAAAGAACCACATAGTAAAAATGGAATTTTGAACTATTCAAATATTACTTCTTATGCTAAAAAGCTAATGGAAGAGTTTGATGTTCGTGCTGCCAGTGAATTTGTTTCTGCAGCTGCACTCTCAGGAGGAAATCAACAAAAAGCAATTATTGCTCGTGAAATTGATCGTGATCCTGATCTCCTTATCGTCAGTCAGCCAACTCGTGGGTTGGATGTCGGTGCCATTGAATATATCCACAAGCGCTTGATTGAAGAGCGTGATAATGGGAAGGCTGTCCTTGTTGTCAGCTTTGAACTAGATGAGATTTTAAACGTCTCAGACCGTATTGCCGTTATCCACGATGGGAAGATTCAAGGTATTGTATCACCAGAAACAACCAATAAACAAGAACTTGGTGTCTTGATGGCTGGTGGAAACTTGGGAAAGGAGAAGAGTGATGTCTAAAAAATTACAACAAATTTCGGTTCCCTTGATTTCTGTATTCCTAGGAATTTTACTTGGAGCCATTGTCATGTGGATCTTCGGTTATGATGCTATTTGGGGCTACGAAGAATTGTTCTACACAGCCTTTGGTAGCCTGCGTGGTATTGGAGAAATCTTCCGTGCTATGGGGCCTTTGGTCTTGATTGGTCTTGGTTTTGCCGTTGCCAGTCGTGCAGGTTTCTTTAACGTCGGACTTCCTGGTCAGGCTTTGGCAGGTTGGATTCTCAGTGGTTGGTTTGCCCTGTCGCATCCAGATATGCCACGTCCCTTGATGATTCTGGCAACTATTGTGATTGCCTTGATTGCTGGTGGAATTGTCGGTGCGATTCCAGGTATTCTGAGAGCCTATCTAGGGACATCAGAGGTTATCGTAACCATCATGATGAACTACATTGTCTTGTATGTAGGAAATGCCTTTATCCATGCTTTCCCTAAAGACTTTATGCAAAGTACAGATTCGACCATTCGTGTTGGGGCTAATGCAACCTATCAGACACCTTGGTTGGCTGAGTTGACTGGTAACTCACGGATGAATATTGGTATTTTCTTTGCTCTCATTGCCGTTGCAGTCATTTGGTTCATGCTCAAGAAAACAACCCTTGGTTTTGAAATCCGTGCGGTTGGTCTTAATCCACATGCTTCAGAATATGCTGGTATTTCTGCAAAAAGAACGATTATCCTTTCAATGATTATTTCAGGTGCCTTGGCAGGTCTTGGTGGAGCTGTTGAAGGACTTGGAACCTTCCAGAACGTCTATGTTCAAGGGGCGTCATTGGCTGTCGGATTTAACGGGATGGCAGTTAGTCTGCTTGCGGCCAACTCACCAATTGGTATTCTCTTTGCAGCCTTCCTATTTGGTGTTCTCCAAGTTGGAGCCCCTGGTATGAATGCGGCGCAGGTACCGTCTGAGCTTGTCAGCATTGTAACAGCGTCTATTATCTTCTTTGTCAGTGTTCATTACCTTATCGAACGCTTTGTCAAACCGAAAAAACAAGTTAAAGGAGGTAAGTAAAGATGTCTATTACAACCTTGCTCACCCTCTTGGTGTCTTCTATGCTGATTTACTCAGCACCCCTCATCTTTACAAGTATTGGTGGTGTTTTCTCTGAACGTGGTGGTGTGGTAAACGTCGGCCTTGAAGGAATTATGGTTATGGGTGCCTTTTCTGGAGTTGTCTTTAACCTTGAATTTGCAGAACAATTTGGAGCAGCAACTCCATGGCTATCCTTGCTTGTAGCAGGATTGGTTGGAGGTCTCTTCTCCATCATCCACGCAGCAGCGACGGTTCATTTCCGTGCAGACCATGTTGTCAGCGGTACGGTATTGAACTTGATGGCGCCAGCCTTGGCTGTTTTCTTGGTTAAAGTTCTTTATAACAAAGGACAAACCGACAACCTAAGTCAGACTTTTGGACGCTTTGATTTCCCAGTCTTGGCAAATATCCCAGTTATCGGTGATATTTTCTTCAAGTCAACTAGTCTACTTGGTTATTTGGCCATTGCCTTCTCATTCCTTGCTTGGTTTATCCTCTTCAAGACCCGCTTTGGTCTTCGTCTTCGCTCTGTCGGTGAGCATCCTCAAGCAGCGGATACTTTGGGAATCAATGTCTACAAGATGAGATATTTAGGGGTTATTATTTCCGGTTTTCTAGGTGGAATTGGCGGAGCGATTTATGCTCAATCCATCTCAGTTAACTTCTCAGTGACAACTATTGTTGGACCTGGATTTATTGCTCTTGCTGCGATGATCTTTGGAAAATGGAATCCAATCGGAGCCATGCTATCTAGTCTCTTCTTTGGACTTTCACAAAGTTTGGCTGTTATCGGATCTCAATTGCCATTCCTACAAGGAGTGCCTGCGGTTTATCTTCAAATCGCACCGTATGTCTTGACAATTCTTGTCTTGGCAGCCTTCTTTGGAAAAGCGGTAGCACCAAAAGCAGATGGTATCAACTATATCAAATCAAAATAAGCATACAAAAAACGTCAGTTCATACAGAACTGGCGTTTTATTTTTTAGGATGTTGATGGGTTAGGTTCAATCCCCAAGGGACAAGATTTTCAGTTTTATTTTTGATACGTGTGATATTATCCTTATGCCGAATGATAATCAAACTAGCCAGTGCTAGGATAATAGCGATGAAGAGAGGGTCATAGTGACTCAGGATAAAACCAAAAAGTGGAAAGAGTAGAACTCCGATGACAGCCGCGATAGATGCTGTGACACTAGATAGTGAAATCATGCTACCAAGATAGAGGGTTCCAAAGAAAACAACTGCAAGGTAGAGACAGAAGACAGGCGCAAATCCGAAAATCACTCCAGCACTGGTTGCGACAGCCTTGCCACCCTTAAATCCTGCAAAGATAGGGAAGGTATGTCCAATAACAGCCAAAAGTCCAAAGATAAGAGGTGAAACACCTTGAAGATGAAACATAATCGGAAGCAGTGTTGCTAGGGTTCCTTTGAAAAAGTCAATCACAAAGGTTGCCATTCCCGCTTTCTTTCCTAAAATTCGGAAGGTATTGGTCGTTCCAGTGTTACCAGAACCATGCTCGCGCAGATTGATTTGAAAGAATACTTGTCCAATCCAGAGACCAGACGGAATCGAACCCAGCAGATAAGCTAGGATTAATAAAACTATTGTAATCATACTCCTATTATATCATGAAATGGAGAAGAAAGGCGGAGAATCTCTTCTGAAATTGTCACACCGGAGAAAGAAAAATTTTGCAAAATCCTTGGAAAACCTGTAGAATAGTAAAGATGAACGAATAGGAGGTTCCTTGTGTCAAAAAAGGAAATCAATATTAACAATTATAATGATGATGCCATTCAGGTGCTAGAAGGGTTGGATGCGGTCCGTAAACGTCCAGGGATGTATATCGGATCGACCGATGGTGCTGGTCTCCACCACCTCGTCTGGGAAATCGTCGACAATGCAGTCGATGAGGCCTTGTCTGGATTTGGTGATCGTATTGATGTGACCATCAATAAAGATGGGAGTTTGACTGTGCAAGACCATGGTCGTGGGATGCCGACTGGAATGCACGCTATGGGAATTCCAACTGTTGAGGTTATCTTTACCATCCTTCATGCCGGAGGGAAATTCGGTCAAGGAGGCTACAAGACATCTGGAGGTCTCCACGGGGTGGGTTCTTCTGTTGTTAACGCTCTTTCAAGTTGGCTGGAAGTTGAAATTACCCGTGATGGTGCAATCTACAAGCAACGTTTTGAAAATGGTGGCAAACCTGTCACGACCTTGAAGAAAATTGGTACAGCACCAAAGTCTAAGACAGGTACCAAGGTTACCTTCATGCCAGATGCCGGTATCTTTTCTACGACAGATTTCAAGTACAATACCATTTCAGAACGTCTCAATGAGTCAGCCTTTCTCTTGAAAAATGTGACCTTGTCCTTGACGGACAAGCGAACAGATGAGTCTGTTGAGTTTCACTATGAAAATGGGGTACAGGACTTTGTTTCTTATTTAAACGAAGACAAGGAAACCTTGACGCCTGTCCTCTACTTTGAAGGTGAGGATAATGGTTTTCAAGTAGAAGTAGCTCTTCAGTACAATGATGGATTTTCAGATAACATCTTGTCCTTTGTCAATAACGTTCGTACCAAGGACGGCGGAACGCATGAGACAGGACTCAAATCTGCTATCACTAAGGTCATGAATGACTATGCGCGTAAGACAGGTCTTCTCAAGGAAAAAGATAAAAACCTTGAAGGGTCAGACTATCGTGAGGGGCTAGCGGCCGTTCTTTCTATCTTGGTTCCTGAAGAACATCTCCAGTTTGAAGGACAGACCAAGGACAAACTAGGAAGTCCACTAGCTCGCCCAGTTGTGGATGGCATTGTGGCGGATAAGTTGACCTTCTTCCTCATGGAAAATGGGGAATTAGCTTCTAACCTTATCCGCAAGGCTATCAAGGCCCGTGATGCTCGTGAAGCAGCACGTAAGGCGCGTGATGAGAGCCGAAATGGGAAGAAAAATAAGAAAGATAAGGGCTTGCTGTCTGGGAAATTGACCCCAGCCCAGTCTAAGAATCCAGCTAAGAATGAACTCTATCTAGTTGAGGGAGATTCTGCCGGAGGTTCTGCCAAACAAGGCCGTGATCGCAAGTTCCAGGCTATTCTACCTCTTCGTGGTAAGGTTATCAATACAGCCAAGGCCAAGATGGCGGATATCCTCAAAAATGAAGAGATCAATACCATGATTTATACCATCGGTGCAGGTGTTGGAGCGGACTTCTCCCTTGAAGATACCAACTATGATAAGATCATTATCATGACCGATGCGGATACCGACGGTGCCCATATCCAGACCTTGCTCTTGACATTTTTCTATCGTTACATGCGTCCTCTAGTCGAGGCAGGTCATGTCTATATCGCCCTTCCGCCTCTTTACAAGATGTCAAAAGGAAAAGGCAAGAAAGAAGAAGTGGCCTATGCTTGGACGGACGGAGAGCTAGAAGAACTCCGCAATCAGTTTGGCAAAGGCGCAACCCTCCAACGCTACAAGGGGCTTGGAGAGATGAATGCCGACCAGCTCTGGGAAACAACCATGAACCCAGAAACTCGTACCCTCATCCGTGTCACAATCGAAGACCTAGCCCGCGCCGAACGCCGCGTCAATGTCCTCATGGGCGATAAAGTCGAACCACGCCGTAAATGGATTGAGGATAATGTCAAGTTTACGTTGGAAGAAGCGACAGTGTTTTAATGAAAGAAAATAATATGTTAGTAAACTGGAAATTAGAGTCGGATGTGAATGACTATGTGAAAAAGCAGTTTGAAAATCTTGGTTTGAAAAAATTGCAGGATTATAATGAAGAATCTGCTATGAGTGCTTATCTCAAAGAGGCGCTTAAGGGAGCGGCTAAGACGCAAACTAAGACTAATTTTGGAAAACCAGATTTTCATATTGAAAAATACAAACAAGTTCCTATCTTGATTGAAAACAAACTCAAATTATCTAAGCTAGTTGCTCAAACAAAGGACGGTATTAAGTTTGATGATAAATCAATTAGTGATTTTGCGGTGAATGGGGTTTTGCATTATGCGAGGGCAGTTATTGATAGTGGTAAATATCATGAAGCCGTCGCAGTTGGTGTTGCAGGTGATAACGAAGAAAATGTGACTATCAAAGTTTATTATGTCTTTGGTTCTGCTCCTAATGCCTATAAAGAGCTATCAAAGGTAACGACTTTTGATTTTTTGGAAAATGAGTCCACCTTTGAGATATTCTACAAAGATGCTGTTTTGAGCGAAGAAGAAAAACACCAAATTCTGATTGATAGTCAAGCGACCTTGCAAGGCTATGCTAAAAAGCTCAATAAATTGATGCACAACCATAATATCACAGCTCCTCAACGGGTGCTTTATGTGTCTGGTATGCTATTATCTATGCAGGATATCGTAGATTGTAAGGGCAAAAAGGTTGATGAGGGCTTAATACCTGACGATTTAAAAGGTGTGCAGTCTGAAACCAAGCGTGATGGTAAGAAAGTTGTTGATCAAATCAAGGCTTTCCTAGATGAACGTGAAATCAATGAAGATAAGAAAACTCTCATGTTGGCTTCTTTTGGAGAAATTTCCAAAGATAGCCAGCGTGACGAGTTGATTACCAATGACAAAGAAGTAGCACAACTTCTCCCTCAAAAGGAAAATTCTGTTACCAAGCAAATCTTCACTTTTATCTATGAGAATATTTTCAAGTCCATTGATGGTTTGGGTGGACATATCGATATTATGGGGGAGATGTACTCCGAATTTCTAAAGTATGCTTTGGGAGATGGAAAAGAAATTGGTATTGTTCTGACCCCTCCTTATGTTACCAAAATGATGGCGCAAATTCTGGGGATAACAAGTGAGAGCAAGGTTATGGATTTGGCGACTGGTTCAGCTGGTTTCCTCATTTCAGCGATGGAGTTGATGATAGATCATGCAAATATCAGTTTTGGGAAGGGGACTTCTCGAGCCAACGAGGAGATTGCGAAGCTCAAGAAAGATAACCTGCTAGGAATAGAACTTAATGCAGAGATGTATACCTTAGCGACAACCAATATGATTCTTCGTGGAGATGGATCTAGTCGAATTGAAAAAGGTTCTGCATTCAATCGTCCTGAGAGTCTGTTTACGGATTTTAAAGCTAATTGTGTCTTGCTGAATCCCCCTTTCTCTTATGAAGAAAATGGTCTTCCTTTTATAGCCTATGGTTTGGATAAGATGGAGCGTGGTGGCCTAGGTGCCATTATCATTCAAGATAGTGCTGGTTCTGGTAAGGCAACAAAGACAGCTAAAGCTATTTTGAAAAAGCATACCCTACTTGCTTCTATCAAAATGCCTGTTGACCTTTTTGTTCCCATGGCAGGAGTCCAGACTTCTATCTACATTTTTAAGGCTCATGAGGCACACGATTACGACCAGACGGTTAAATTTATTGACTTTAGAAATGACGGTTTTAAACGTGCTAAGCGAGGTATTTCAGAGGTTGATAATCCTATCCAGCGTTACCAAGATGTGATTAAAATTTATAAGGCTGGAAAGAGAGCGGAAGTGAGTAAAGAACTTTGGGATTTAGATGCTATCTTTATTGAGGACTTTATCACTGACAAGGGTAATGATTGGAATTTCGAACAGCACCAGATCATTGATACAAAACCAACCTTGGATGATTTTAAAAAGACTGTTACTGACTACTTAGCTTGGGAAGTGGAACAACTCCTGAAAAACAAGGGGGAAGATAGCTCAAAAAAAGCCTAAGCCCTCGCCTTCAAAAATTGGAAGAGGAATTTGAAGCAAGTGGGGGCGAGTGGAGAGAGTATCGGATAGGAGATTTATTTGGTAATATTGTTCAGGGTTCCCGTCTAACGAAAGCAGATCAGATAGATGGCCTTTTACCATTTGTGATGGCAGGAGTGACTAATACGGGTGTCGTTAGACATATTGGGAATAAGATGACTATTTTTCCAAAAAATTCTCTGACTATTGATATTTTTGGAAATGTTTTTTATCGAAATTATGAATTTAGCGCATCAGATGATGTGGGTGTCTACTGGAATGACGAAGAGTATAGTGAACACTCCATGTTATTTTTAGCATCTTCAATTCAAAAATCTTTAGTTGGTAAATTTGATTTTGGAAATAAGCTACGCTCTTCTAAATCTCATGACCTCCTAGTTAAACTTCCAACTCTCAATAACAAATTAGCATTTTCATACA
The DNA here is from genome assembly GCF_013277315.1 of Streptococcus sp. 2106. Taxonomy (NCBI): domain Bacteria; kingdom Bacillati; phylum Bacillota; class Bacilli; order Lactobacillales; family Streptococcaceae; genus Streptococcus; species Streptococcus sp. 2106. The sequence continues at coordinate 32,112 of NZ_VMMS01000048.1, read as the reverse complement.
TGGAAAGCTACATCAAAGCGCTCGAGTCTGAACGCATCGAGACGCTCGAGTCTTATCTAACTGTAACAAATCTTAGGGATTATCATCTTACAAAAAATGATGAAAAAGTACTTGACAAGTTTGCAAAACTTTCCGATACTAAGAGTAGAGTAGAGGAGTCGGAGGTATTCCAACTTTCTCAGGTCTTTAACTTATCCAGTAGTAAAAAGAAATTCAATGCAAATATGATTGAGTTTGGAGGAAAGTTTCCTTATGTAGCTCGTGGAGATAGTAACAATGGGATTCGAGGTTATATTACAGAGAGTGAAGAATTTCTCAATCCTGCCAACACAATTAGTTTTGGTCAAGATACGGCAACGATGTTTTATCAAAAAGAACCCTATTTCACAGGAGATAAAATTAAGGTATTGCGCACTAAAGAAGTAGAATTGGATAGGTATAAAGCTCTTTATTTAATTACTTCATTAAGAAAGAGTTTCTCTACATTTAGTTGGGGAAGTAGCTCTTTTAATGAAAAAGTATTAAAAGAGACAGATGTTAAGCTTCCTATCAAAAATAATCAAATCGACTATACATTTATGTCTGACTTTGTTCGAGCAGTGGAGAAATTAGTTATCAAGGATTTAGTCATCTGGGCTGACAAAAAAATTGCTGAGACTAAGGAAGTAGTAGCAAGATAGTTCAGTATATCTGTCCTTTTTAGGGAGTAGCTGTCCTAATTTTTAGGCAGTTTTTCCCTAAAAAGGACAAGTTGAGTTTTGATAATAGCTATTTATTTACACCTTACAAAAAGTTTACATTGAAAAAAGTAAGAAGGAGGATCCAGTAAATGGAGAATAAGAAACCTAAAGGAGCTGCAAAGATTAGATTGTTCAAAATAAGTCATGCAGAGTATGGGAAAGTACTTGATGTGTTGGATGCGAAAACATCTATTTTGGATGTAAGAAATATGATTTGTAATAGAGAGCCTGATTATGAGTATTTTATTCCAAAAGTGATATTTTCATTGGACAAAGAGGCTAAGGAAAATGGTTTCTATTTTAGCGGACTCAACGGAGATTTTGCTTACTTACCAAGGGTTACTACAGACATTGTAGAGTTTAAGTTGCCAGATGAACTGAAAGAACATATTGCTAAAGGGCACCCTGTTTTCTATACAAAATGGCGTTAATAAGGGGAAGATATGGTATTGGAAAATAAACTAGGCATTACAAACTCAGCCCAGCTGGCAGATGCAGAAGAAAAACTGACAAAAAAACAAGCCGCCCTGCTTTTTCAGACAGGAGACTTGTTCAAGATGGAAGTTGGGACATTTGCAGGGCTGTCAGCTATTCACCACTATCTTTTTTCAGGTATCTATGATTTCGCTGGAAAAATCCGTGATGTCAATATTGCAAAGGATAACTTTCAATTTGCCCCCCGTATTTTTTTAGAGCAATCCTTGCAGTATATTGACAAACTTCCTCATGATAATTTTGATCAAGTAGTTGATAAGTATGCGGATATGAATATTGCCCATCCTTTCCGTGAGGGGAATGGACGCGCAATGCGGATTTGGCTAGATTGTATGCTTCGTCAGAAACTGGGCAAAGTGGTAGACTGGAATGCTATAGATAAGGATGAATACCTGAATGCCATGAAGCGTAGTGCAGTATCGACTGGAGAACTCAAGTATTTGCTCCTCAATAACTTGACGGATGACCTTACTCAGACCAGTTTCTTTAAGAGAGTAGATGCTTCATACTACTACGAAGGATACAGTCTTTACAAGACAGGGGAATTATAGTATAAAAACTATCCAGTAAGAAGAATCAGACGCTTGGTAACCTATAAAATGAGAAGGTGCTGACATGAGAATTGAAACAGAAATGCTAGATCTGATTTTACAAACTGCCAAAACTTTACAAGTTAAAGCTATCGCCATGTCTGGTTCACGGACAAACCAAAAGGTTCAAACAGATGAATTTCAAGACTATGACGTGGTCTATATCGTGGATGATTTAGATAATCTGACGAGTGACCTTTCTTGGCTAGATCAGTTTGGCAAACGCCTGATTGAACAGCATGTCCAGCTTGACCATCGTCGTCTCTACCTCATGCTCTTTGAAGATGGCAATCGTATCGATTTGACTCTTTGTCCTAAAGAACACATTCAAGAATGGGTGGACAGTGAAGCAGGATTCACTGTTTTAGAAGATAAGAAGGGCTTGTTTGAGTCCTATTCTCCCAGTCCAAAGCGTTTCTGGATACATCCAGCTACTGAGACAGATTTTAAAAATTCCTGTAATGAATTTTGGTGGGTGTCGGCCTACGTGGTCAAAGGAATCTGTCGCAAACAAGTCATCTACGCGGCCGACCATCTCTACGGTATTTGTCAGCAAGAATTGCTCAATCTTTTAGCTTGGCAAGTGGCAGCAGATAAGGGAACAGTAGACGTCGGCAAGAACTATAAATATCTCTTTAACTATTTGCCTGCTGAGAAAGAGAATGAATTCTCAAATCTTCTTGATTTCTCAAGTTTAGATAAAATCATTCAGTCTTTGTTTGCTACGATGCAACTTTTCCATAGAGAAGCTCAAAGACTTGCTCAAAAGCTGGGCTTTGTCTACGATAAAGAAGTAGCTGAGAAGATGATTGAGTATGCTGAGGAAAGAAGATGCTTAAATGTAGTAGATTAGAATTCCATTGATAAGGATAAAGCCATTTAGTAACATTTCGGAGGATTATAATGTTTTTAGATTTAGGAATTACTTCATATTTGTTTGGTAAAATAGCGGATTTTTCTTGGGATCAATTTTATGATTCATTAGGTTTGCAAGAGAAGGCTGATAAAAAGAGTTTAAAAAAACTTATCGAAGATTATCGAGATTATATGATAGACCGTCATAAAGATAATCCGTATTTTGAAGAGGTTTTAAGATTTTGGGAGACAAATCATATTGTTGAAGAAATTTTGATGATTGAATATCACTTGAAAAGCACGTTTGCTACTTATGATGATTTTAAAAACGCTTTGGAGGATCAGTATCCTCAGGCTTTCAATAAAAGTTTTTCAATTAGTTTGATGGATGAGCTAGATAAAAAATTTATTGACTTAGTTAGAAAAATGTCTCAGTTTTCTCAGTCAGATATTGCTGTTATAGCAAATGTTATTAAAGAATCGAATTCTGAAATAGTATCCTCAATAGAGGAACTCTTAAAACAATTGCAAGAATTTGGTTTTAAAAATAATATTAAACATGATACTCAACTAGCATATATTCAAAAATCGAAAATAGACAATTTGGTAATTACTCCCCCTGTGATTTCTAAAATGACCATTACTTCAAGAAATGACTATAAATATAATTATTATTTGTTTCAGTCTTTTGAATTTGAAGGTGATTTTGGAGATAATCCAACAGTCTATTTGATTTATTCAGAGGATGATAATAAGATTGAGTTAAATACTTTTAGTCATGGTTTGCAACCTGATAATTTACGAGTTCTAAAATTTAAATCGACAGAAATTGAAGGTAAGAAATATAAATATAATATTTCTAAAGAGTATTGTTATTATTCCAATCAAGGAAATGAATATGATATTAGACCATTCATTGTTGTTGTGCTCGGTGAAGAGGTTATGGGCTTTGCTACCTTAACAATAATTAATAAGTCATTTAAAAAAGGTCAAAGTTTCACTTTACCGTTCACTGGGCATAAAGCATTCATTCCAGCAGCAAGAAAACTTATTTGGCCAAATAAAAAGGATTTATTAAAAAAACTTCATGAACAACAGACTGGTAGAGTTTTCTATTTAGACAATTCTGTTGTAGATGAAGTAATTAAAATTAAAAAGTATTTTTTGGATTCGTTAAAAGAAGAAGTTAAGGATGCATTAAAACAAGAATATGAATAATCTATTTTTTATTATCCAAACACGTCTATTTCTGTGAGATCATTCTTTTCAACTTGCATGTAAAAACTGAACACGGACTAAACGGTGTGTAAAAAAGATAAATCGTTTTTTAGTTATAACCTAGTCCACTTATATAAAATTTGAAAGGAGTTGAACACGCCCTAAATGATGCGTGAAAAAGATAAATTCTCTGGTGAGCTTGCTTACTTCAAGAATCTTCTATTTTCACTTGATATTTTACGGGCTCTGTATCCTATATGAGTAACATTCAAAATATGTCCCTGGAGGACATCATGGGAGAGCGCTTTGGTCGCTACTCCAAGTACATTATTCAAGACCGAGCTTTGCCAGATATTCGTGATGGGTTGAAGCCGGTTCAGCGCCGTATTCTTTATTCTATGAATAAGGATAGCAATACTTTTGACAAGAGCTACCGTAAGTCGGCCAAGTCAGTCGGGAACATCATGGGGAATTTCCACCCACACGGGGATTCTTCTATCTATGATGCCATGGTTCGTATGTCACAGAACTGGAAAAATCGTGAGATTCTAGTTGAAATGCACGGTAATAACGGTTCTATGGACGGAGATCCTCCTGCGGCTATGCGTTATACTGAGGCACGTTTGTCTGAAATTGCAGGCTATCTTCTTCAGGATATCGATAAAAAGACAGTTCCTTTTGCATGGAACTTTGACGATACGGAGAAAGAACCAACGGTCTTGCCAGCAGCCTTTCCAAACCTCTTGGTCAATGGTTCGACTGGGATTTCGGCTGGTTATGCCACAGACATTCCTCCCCATAATTTAGCTGAGGTCATAGATGCTGCAGTTTACATGATTGACCACCCAACTGCAAAGATTGATAAACTCATGGAATTCTTGCCTGGACCAGACTTCCCTACAGGGGCTATTATTCAGGGTCGTGATGAAATCAAGAAAGCTTATGAGACTGGGAAAGGGCGCGTGGTTGTTCGTTCCAAGACTGAAATTGAAAAGCTAAAAGGTGGTAAGGAACAAATCGTTATTACTGAGATTCCTTATGAAATCAATAAGGCCAATCTAGTCAAGAAAATCGATGATGTTCGTGTCAATAACAAGGTGGCAGGCATTGCTGAGGTTCGTGATGAGTCTGACCGTGATGGTCTTCGTATTGCGATTGAGCTCAAAAAAGACGCTAATACGGAGCTCGTTCTCAACTATCTCTTCAAATACACAGACCTGCAAATCAACTACAACTTTAATATGGTGGCGATTGACAATTTCACGCCTCGTCAGGTTGGGATCGTCCCAATCTTGTCTAGCTATATCGCCCACCGTCGTGAAGTGATTTTGGCGCGTTCCCGCTTTGACAAGGAAAAGGCTGAGAAACGTCTCCATATCGTCGAAGGTTTGATTCGCGTGATTTCGATTTTGGACGAAGTCATTGCACTTATCCGCGCTTCTGAGAATAAGGCGGACGCCAAGGAAAACCTTAAGGTCAGCTATGACTTTACGGAAGAACAGGCTGAGGCTATCGTAACTTTGCAACTGTACCGTTTGACCAATACCGATGTGGTTGTCTTGCAGGAAGAAGAAGCAGAGCTTCGTGAGAAGATTGCTATGCTGGCGGCTATTATCGGTGATGAAAGGACTATGTACAATCTCATGAAGAAAGAACTTCGTGAGGTCAAGAAGAAATTTGCAACTCCTCGTTTGAGTTCTTTAGAAGACACTGCGAAAGCAATCGAGATTGATACAGCTAGTCTGATCGCCGAGGAAGATACCTACGTCAGCGTGACCAAGGCAGGTTACATCAAGCGTACCAGCCCACGTTCCTTTGCAGCCTCCACCTTGGAAGAAATTGGCAAGCGTGATGATGACCGTCTAATCTTTGTACAAGCTGTCAAGACAACCCAGCATCTCTTGATGTTTACGACACTTGGAAATGTCATTTATCGACCAATTCATGAATTGGCAGATATTCGCTGGAAGGATATCGGAGAGCATCTGAGCCAGACCATTACAAACTTCGAAACTAACGAAGAAATCCTTTATGTGGAAGTGGTGGATCAGTTTGATGATGCGACAACCTACTTTGCGGCGACTCGTTTCGGTCAAATCAAACGGGTAGAGCGCAAAGAATTCACTCCATGGCGGACCTACAAGTCTAAGTCTGTCAAGTATGCTAAGCTCAAAGACGATACAGATCAAATTGTAGCAGTGGCTCCGATTAAACTAGATGATGTTGTCTTGGTTAGTCAAAATGGTTATGCCCTGCGTTTCAATATCGAAGAGGTTCCGGTTGTCGGTGCTAAGGCAGCAGGTGTCAAGGCTATGAATTTGAAAGAAGATGATGTCCTCCAATCTGGCTTTATCTGTAATACTTCGTCCTTCTACCTCTTGACCCAGCGTGGAAGCTTGAAACGTGTTTCCATTGAGGAAATTCTAGCAACCAGCCGTGCCAAACGAGGATTACAAGTCTTGCGTGAGTTGAAAAACAAACCGCATCGTGTCTTCTTGGCAGGAGCAGTTGCAGAGCAAGGATTTGTTGGCGATTTCTTCAGTACGGAAGTGGATGTGAACGACCAAACTCTGCTTGTCCAATCCAATAAAGGAACAATCTATGAAAGCCGATTGCAAGACTTGAACTTGTCAGAACGCACTAGCAATGGAAGCTTCATTTCTGACACGATTTCAGATGAAGAAGTTTTTGACGCTTATCTTCAGGAAGTAGTTACTGAAGATAAATAAGTGAAATGAAGAATCAGTTCCAAGAGCTGGTTCTTTTTATTGAAGAAATTTTCTGAAAATTACAAAATATACTTGCTATTTTAGAAAAATAGTGTAGAATATAAGAAATAGGTTTTTAGAATAAGGAGTGGAATATGACAGTAACGATTGATTGGGAAAACCTTGGTTTCTCCTATATGAAATTACCTTATCGCTATATTGCTCATTTTAAAAATGGACAATGGAATCAAGGAGAGCTTACAGAGGATGCAACTTTGCATATTTCAGAGTCTTCTCCAAGTCTCCACTATGGACAACAAGCATTTGAAGGTTTGAAGGCTTATCGTACTAAGGATGGCAGTGTTCAACTGTTCCGTCCTGATGAAAATGCTAAACGCCTGCAACGTACATGTGACCGTCTCTTGATGCCACAAGTTCCGACAGACATGTTTGTAGAAGCTTGTAAAGCAGTTGTCCGTGCGAATGAAGAATACGTACCACCATACGGAACAGGTGGAACCCTTTATCTTCGTCCACTTTTGATTGGTGTTGGAGATATTATCGGGGTAAAACCAGCAGAGGAGTATATTTTTACTATCTTTGCTATGCCAGTTGGAAATTACTTTAAGGGTGGTTTGGTCCCAACCAACTTCTTGATTCAGGATGAATACGACCGTGCAGCTCCAAATGGTACAGGTGCGGCAAAGGTTGGTGGAAACTATGCTGCCAGTCTCTTGCCAGGGAAATTGGCTAAATCACGCCATTTCTCGGATGTTATCTACCTAGACCCTTCAACTCATACAAAGATTGAAGAAGTCGGATCAGCTAACTTCTTTGGAATTACAGCTGATAATGAATTTGTAACGCCATTGAGTCCATCTATCTTGCCATCTATTACCAAGTATTCCTTGCTTTATTTGGCAGAACATCGCTTGGGCTTAACTCCTATTGAGGGAGATGTCCCAATTGATAACCTGGATCGTTTTGTAGAGGCGGGTGCCTGTGGTACAGCAGCGGTTATTTCTCCAATTGGAGGTATTCAACATGGTGATGATTTCCATGTATTCTATAGTGAAACAGAAGTAGGTCCTGTGACGCGTAAATTATATAATGAATTGACGGGTATTCAGTTTGGTGATATTCCAGCGCCAGAAGGTTGGATTGTAAAAGTAGATTAAAATAAACCAAAGGAGATTTTTTATGAAATAGAAAAAGTGGCTCTTAACAGCAGGAGTGGTCCTGAGCACAACAGCTCTTTTAGCAGCCTGTGGAAAAGCTGATAAAGAAGCAGATGCTCCGACAACATTTTCTTATGTCTATGCAGTGGATCCAGCATCCTTGGATTACAGCATAGCAACGCGTACATCCACAACAGATATTATCGGGAATGTCGTTGATGGTTTGATGGAAAATGATAAATATGGTAATGTTATTCCTTCTTTGGCTGAGGATTGGTCTGTCTCAAAAGATGGATTGACTTATACCTATAAACTTCGTAAGGGAGTGAAATGGTACACTTCAGAAGGTGAAGAATACGCAGAAGTAACAGCCCATGACTTTGTAACAGGATTGAAACACGTAGCTGACGGTAAGTCAGACGGTGTCTCTCTCATCCAAAATTCAATTAAAGGCTTAGACGCCTATATGACTGGTGAAACCAATGATTTCTCTACAGTTGGTGTTAAAGCTTTGGATGACTACACAGTTGAGTATACATTGAATGCGCCAGAAAGTTTCTGGAATTCAAAAGTGACCACAGCAACGATGTTGCCTGTAAATGAAGAGTTTTTAAAGGCATCAGGAAAGAATTACGGAGAGGTTAGCCCAGCAGGTATTCTCTACAATGGACCTTATTTCTTAAAAACATTGACTTCTAAATCTTTGATTGAATATGAAAAAAATCCAAATTACTGGGATAAAGAAAATGTTAAAATTGAGAAGATTAAATTGACCTACTACGATGGTTCAGATCAGGAGTCTTTGATCCGTAGCTTCTCCTCTGGTGCTTATACGACAGCCCGTCTCTTCCCAAGCAGCTCAAACTTTGCTTCAACTTTGGAAGAATACGGAGATAAAATCACTTATAGCCCACAGGACTCAAGTAGTTATTACTTCACCTTTAACGTAAATCGTCAGTCATACAATAAAACTGCGAAAACAAGTGAGGAGCAAAAGACTTCTACAAAAGAAGCGATGCTCAATAAGGACTTCCGTCAGGCTATCAACTTTGCCTTCAACCGTCATTCGTATGCTGCCCAGCTAAACGGTGAAGATGGTGCAGACAAGATTATTCGTAACAGCCTTGTTCCAGATAACTTCGTACAAGCAGGTGGTAAGAACTTTGGTCAAATCGCACAAGCGGAGTTGGTGAACTATGGTGACCAATGGAAAGGTGTTGAGCTAGTTGACGGTAAGGATTCTATCTACAACCCTGACAAGGCTAAAGTTGCTTTCGAAAAAGCTAAGAAAGACTTGGAATCTAAAGGGGTAACCTTCCCAATTCACTTGGATGTCCCGGTTGAACAAACAGATACTATCGCCGTGCAACAAAGCAACTCTTTCAAACAGTCTATTGAATCAACTCTTGGTGCTGAAAATGTTGTCATCGATGTACTTCAAATGACAGATAATGAAAAAGAAACGATTACATCACAAGCGCGTGTTCCTTCTCAAAAAGACTATGATTTGAACAGTACAGGATGGGCTCCAAGCTATCAAGATCCAGCGTCTTACTTGAATATTATGGATCCAAAATCTGGTTCTGCCATGAAACACCTTGGTATTACGAAAGGAAAAGATAAGGATGTTGTAGCTAAACTTGGTTTGGATCAATATAAGAAATTGTTAGAAGATGCTGTTTCTGAGACCACTGACCTAGAGAAGAGATATGAAAAATATGCCAAAGCTCAAGCTTGGTTGACAGATAGTTCATTATTGATGCCAACAGCTTCATCTGGTGGTTCTCCAGTTGTAAGTAACGTAGTACCATTCTCAAAACCATACTCACAAGTTGGTATTAAGGGGGATCCATATATCTTTAAAGGAATGAGATTGCAAAAAGATATTGTTACAACAAAAGAATATGACGAAGCTCTTAAAAAATGGCAAAAAGAAAAATTGGAATCCAATAGCAAATACCAAAAAGAACTAGAAAAGCATATTAAATAAGGAATGGTATTGCTCTTGATAAAATTTTAAAAATACTGTCATTTTGGATATAAAGGAGTTTGATATGGAGTGGATTAAGCTAATAGGAATAGCAATCATTGTTGTGGGTTTTATTTTAAAGTTTGATACAATTGCAACAGTAGTCTTAGCTGGTTTGGTTACAGCTTTAGTTTCAGGTGTTTCTCTTGTTGAATTTTTGGAGATTTTGGGAAAAGAATTTAGCAATCAGCGAGTACTCACGATTTTTATGGTTACCTTGCCTCTTGTGGGGCTGTCAGAAACCTTTGGACTCAAGCAACGATCAATTGATTTGATTCGAAAGATTAAAGGTCTGACAGTTGGAAACTTCTATACAGTTTATTTCTTTATTCGAGAGTTAGCTGGTTTCTTTTCAATTCGTCTAGGAGGACACCCTCAGTTTGTCAGACCTTTGGTTCAACCTATGGGAGAAGCAGCAGCAGAGTCTCAATTAGGTAGAAAGTTAACAGAGGTTGAAGATGAGACAATAAAAGCGCGTGCAGCTGCGAATGAAAATTTTGGAAATTTCTTTGCTCAAAATACGTTTGTAGGTGCTGGTGGAGTCCTCTTGATAGGGGGAACATTAGATCAGTTAGGCTATGAAAGCAATTATGCAGGGATTGCTTCTGCATCTATTATTGTTGCTGTTATAACACTTATTGTAGTGGGGATTTATAATTATTTATTTGATAAAAAATTGATATCAAAAAAGACTAGGGGAGGAGAACAAAAATGACAGAGTTGGCAAAGCAACTATTAGAGTTGACCTATATTGTGATTGGTTGTCAATTTCTCCATACAGCCTATTGTAGTTATAAAGATAAAACAAACCCAGTTCGATTTGGAACATCTGCATTTTGGACTCTATTGGCTATTACGTTTATAGGTGGTTCCTATATGCCAAATATGAGTATTGGTATTATTGTAATCCTATTATCGCTGCTAACATTGTTTAAGCAAGTCCGTATCGGAACCTTGCCATCCTTAGATGAAATGAAAGCCAATATTGAATCTAACAGATTGAAAAATAAAATTTTTATTCCAGTTATGCTGATGGCAATACTTGCGTTGGTCTTAGCGCAAATGATTCCAGAATTTAGCAAGATTTCGATTAGCCTTGCCGCCTTGTTTGCTACAATTTCTGTTCTTGTGATTACCAACAGTCACCCTAAGAGTCTGTTATCAGAAAACAATCGAATGACTCAGCAAGTTTCAACAAGTGGGATTGTTCCCCAATTATTAGGGGCTTTGGGGGCTATTTTTACTGTAGCAGGTGTTGGTGATGTTATCTCTCATCTGATTAGCGGTATTGTTCCTTCAGATAGTCGCTTTATAGGAGTTTTGGCCTATGTTCTTGGAATGGTTCTATTCACAATGATTATGGGAAATGCTTTTGCAGCATTCACCGTTATTACAGCAGGTGTTGGAGTTCCCTTTGTATTTGCTCTGGGAGCTAATCCAATTGTGGCTGGTGCTCTTGCCATGACAGCAGGTTATTGTGGGACCTTATTGACCCCAATGGCTGCTAATTTTAACGCTCTACCAGCAGCATTGATGGATATGAAAGATCAGAATGGCGTTATAAAGGCTCAAGCAGGTGTTGCTCTAGTAATGATTGTTATTCACATATTCTTAATGTACTTTCTCGCATTTTAGTAAAGGAAAATAAAATGAAAATATTGGTTACAGGTTTTAATCCTTTTGGAGGTGAAAAGATTAATCCAGCTTTGGAGGCTGTAAAATTATTACCATCTGAGATTAATGGGGCCGAAGTTCGCTGGGTAGAAATTCCAACGGTTTTTTATAAGTCGTCAGAAGTTTTAGAGGCAGAAATATTACGATATCAACCAGATGCTGTACTTTGTATTGGACAAGCAGGCGGCAGGACCGGCTTAACACCTGAACGAGTGGCTATTAATCAAGATGATGCTCGCATACCTGATAACGAAGGCAATCAACCAATTGATACACCGATTCGTATTGATGGAGCATCGGCCTATTTTAGTAGTTTACCTATCAAAGCGATGGTACAAGCTATTAAAAAACAGGGACTTCCAGCAGTTGTGTCCAATAGTGCAGGAACCTTTGTTTGCAATCATTTGATGTACCAAGCTCTTTATTTAGTGGATAAAAAATTCCCTAATATGAGAGCAGGTTTCATGCATATTCCATATATGATGGAACAAGTAGTAAATAAGCCGAATACTGCAGGAATGAGTCTATGCGATATTGTAAGAGGCATAGAGGTAGCTATTGAAGCTATTGTAGACTACAAAGATAAGGATTTGCAGTTAGTAGGTGGTGAGACTCACTGATAACCTAAAAAGGATAGTCAATTATGCTTGTTTACTAACTATTAGCTATGCTAAATCGATTGAGGTTGTTTACATAAAACTCTATATCAGACAAGCCTGATATAGAGTTTTTTCTTGCTAGTTTTAGGATTTTCTTGTACAATAGAAAAAGTGAAGAGAGGTATGAAATGAGTAAGAAAGATAAAAAAATCGAAATTCAAGTAGCAGATGCCAAAGTTAATGTAGGAAAAGACAGTTTTGAAGGCTATACCTTGATCATTGGTAAAAAAGTTATCGGAGAAATTGCCGAATTAGAGGGACAATTTGCCATCATAAAGAATGGGAATGTCGATAGTTTTTATAAAAAATTGGAAAAAGCTGTGGAAATTTTGATTGAAAATTATAATTTAGCAAAATAAGTCTTGTTTTTTTGAAATTTTCATGATATAATAGTCCATGTTGATTGTAGGAGAGATAGCGAAGAGGCTAAACGCGGCGGACTGTAAATCCGCTCCTTCGGGTTCGGGGGTTCGAATCCCTCTCTCTCCATTTCATCAATGGGGTATAGCCAAGCGGTAAGGCAAGGGACTTTGACTCCCTCATGCGTTGGTTCGAATCCAGCTACCCCAGTTCTTAGGTAATAATCAAGATAAAAAGCAAAATATCTTAGGGTATTTTATTTTTATAATTGAAAGACGTGAACGATATGAACATGTCCTTGCGAGTGCTTAGGAAAAAAATTATAAGTATGTCAAGTTTAAGAAAAAACTTGATTGTTGGAGGATTTTTTAGATGAACGAATTTGAAGATTTGCTAAATAGCGTTAGCCAAGTTGAGACTGGTGATGTTGTTAGTGCTGAAGTATTGACAGTTGATGCGACTCAAGCTAACGTTGCAATCTCTGGAACTGGTGTTGAAGGTGTCTTGACTCTTCGCGAATTGACAAACGATCGCGATGCAGATATCAATGACTTTGTTAAAGTAGGAGAAGTATTGGATGTTCTTGTACTTCGTCAAGTAGTTGGTAAAGATACTGATACAGTTACATACCTTGTATCTAAAAAACGCCTTGAAGCTCGCAAAGCATGGGACAAACTTGTTGGTCGCGAAGAAGAAGTTGTTACTGTTAAAGGAACTCGTGCCGTTAAAGGTGGACTTTCAGTAGAATTTGAAGGTGTTCGTGGATTTATCCCAGCTTCAATGTTGGATACTCGTTTCGTACGTAACACTGAGCGTTTTGTAGGTCAAGAATTTGACGCTAAAATCAAAGAAGTTGATGCTAAAGAAAACCGCTTCATCCTTTCACGTCGTGAAGTTGTTGAAGCAGCTACAGCAGCAGCTCGCGCTGAAGTATTTGGTAAATTTGCTGTTGGTGATGTTGTAACTGGTAAAGTTGCTCGTATCACAAGTTTCGGTGCTTTCATCGACCTTGGTGGTGTTGACGGATTGGTTCACTTAACTGAATTGTCACATGAACGTAACGTTTCACCAAAATCAGTTGTAACTGTTGGTGAAGAAATTGAAGTGAAAATCCTTGATCTTAACGAAGAAGAAGGACGTGTATCACTTTCACTTAAAGCAACAGTACCAGGACCATGGGATGGTGTTGAGCAAAAATTGGCTAAAGGTGATGTAGTAGAAGGAACAGTTAAACGTTTGACTGACTTCGGTGCATTTGTTGAAGTATTGCCAGGTATCGATGGACTTGTTCACGTATCACAAATTTCACACAAACGTATTGAAAATCCAAAAGAAGCTCTTAAAGTTGGTCAAGAAGTTCAAGTTAAAGTTCTTGAAGTTAACGCAGATGCAGAGCGTGTATCACTTTCTATTAAAGCTCTTGAAGAACGTCCAGCTCAAGAAGAAGGACAAAAAGAAGAAAAACGTGCTGCTCGTCCACGTCGTCCAAGACGTCAAGAGAAGCGTGATTTCGAACTTCCAGAAACACAAACAGGATTTTCAATGGCTGATTTGTTTGGTGATATCGAACTTTAATCAAATTGAAAATTCACAAAATCCTTTGTTTACTAAACAAGGGATTTTTTCTTTTGTCTCTGCTCCTTTTTTGATATAATAGTTCTATGTTAAAATCAGAAAAACAATCACGTTATCAAATGTTAAATGAAGAATTGTCCTTCCTATTGGAAGGCGAAACCAATGTTTTGGCTAATCTTTCCAACGCCAGTGCTCTCATAAAATCACGTTTTCCTAATACCGTATTTGCAGGCTTTTATCTGTTCGATGGAAAGGAATTGGTTTTAGGTCCCTTCCAAGGAGGTGTTTCCTGCATCCGTATTGCACTAGGCAAGGGTGTTTGTGGTGAGGCGGCTCACTTTCAGGAAACAGTTCTGGTTGGTGATGTAAGGACCTATCCCAACTATATTTCTTGTGATAGTCTAGCTAAAAGTGAAATTGTGGTGCCGATGATGAAGAATGGTCAGTTACTTGGAGTTCTGGATCTGGATTCTTCAGAGATTGAGGATTACGATGCTATGGATCGAGATTATTTGGAACAATTTGTTGCTATTTTGCTTGAAAAGACGGAATGGGACTTTACAATGTTTGGGGAAAAATCTTAATGTATCAAGCACTTTATCGAAAATATAGAAGTCAAAACTTCTCCCAGTTGGTTGGTCAAGAAGTTGTGGCTAAGACTCTTAAACAAGCAGTAGAACAAGAGAAAATAAGTCATGCTTATCTTTTTTCTGGTCCACGTGGAACGGGAAAAACCAGTGTAGCTAAGATTTTTGCCAAGGCTATGAACTGTCCCAATCAAGTGGGTGGCGAACCTTGCAATAACTGCTATATTTGTCAAGCAGTGACGGACGGTAGTTTAGAAGATGTCATTGAAATGGATGCAGCTTCTAATAATGGGGTAGATGAAATTCGCGAAATTCGTGATAAATCTACCTATGCGCCTAGCCTTGCTCGTTATAAGGTTTATATCATAGATGAGGTTCATATGCTGTCTACAGGGGCTTTTAATGCCCTCCTAAAGACGCTGGAAGAACCAACACAGAATGTGGTCTTTATTTTGGCCACTACTGAATTGCACAAGATTCCTGCTACTATTCTATCCCGTGTCCAACGTTTTGAATTTAAATCGATTAAAACACAGGATATTAAGGAACATATCCGCTATATCTTAGAAAAAGAAAATATCAGTTCTGAGCCAGAGGCTGTGGAAATCATTGCCAGACGGGCTGAAGGTGGAATGCGAGACGCCTTGTCTATTTTGGATCAAGCCCTGAGTTTGACACAGGGAAATGAGCTGACGACTGCCATCTCTGAAGAAATTACTGGCACTATTAGCCTATCAGCCTTAGATGATTATGTGGCTGCCTTGTCCCAGCAGGATGTTCCCAAAGCATTAGCTTGCTTAAATCTTCTCTTTGACAATGGTAAGAGCATGACTCGTTTTGTGACCGATCTTTTGCACTATTTAAGAGACTTGTTAATTGTTCAAACAGGGGGAGAAAATACTCATCATAGTCCAGTCTTTGTAGAAAATTTGGCACTTCCTCAAGAAAATCTGTTTGAAATGATTCGCTTAGCGACAGTGAGTTTAGCAGATATTAAGTCTAGTTTGCAGCCCAAGATTTATGCTGAAATGATGACCATCCGTTTGGCGGAAATCAAGCCCGAACCAGCTCTTTCTGGTGCAGTTGAAAGTGAAATTTCTGCACTGAGACAGGAAATTGCACGTCTCAAACAAGAGCTTTCTAATGTAGGTGCGGTTCCTAAACAAGTTGCACCGGCTCCTAGTCGACCAGCTACGGGCAAAACAGTCTATCGTGTTGATCGCAATAAAGTGCAATCTATCTTACAAGAGGCCGTCGAAAATCCTGATTTAGCACGTCAAAATCTGATTCGTTTGCAGAATGCCTGGGGAGAGGTAATTGAAAGTCTAGGAGGCCCTGATAAGGCTCTGCTAGTTGGTTCTCAACCGGTTGCGGCCAATGAACACCATGCTATTCTTGCTTTTGAGTCTAACTTCAATGCTGGTCAAACCATGAAACGAGATAATCTCAACACCATGTTTGGTAACATCCTCAGTCAGGCAGCAGGTTTTTCACCTGAGATTTTAGCCATTTCCATGGAGGAATGGAAAGAAGTTCGCGCAGCCTTTTCAGCTAAAGCCAAATCTTCTCAAACTGAAAAAGAAGCAGAAGAAAGTCTGATTCCAGAAGGATTTGAATTTTTGGCTGATAAAGTGAAGGTAGAGGAAGACTAAAGAAAGATTTCATGATACAATAAGTTTATGAATAAACAAC
The DNA here is from genome assembly GCF_013277315.1 of Streptococcus sp. 2106. Classification (NCBI taxonomy): domain Bacteria; kingdom Bacillati; phylum Bacillota; class Bacilli; order Lactobacillales; family Streptococcaceae; genus Streptococcus; species Streptococcus sp. 2106. Next base: position 15,752 of record NZ_VMMS01000048.1, on the reverse strand, counting down.
AATTTATTATTATGGCGCTGTTTACAGCTGCTGAGACCTATTTTTTCAATGAAGCTTGGATGACTGGTCGCTATATTATGGCAGCCTTTTGGGCAATTTTACTCTTCAGAAATTTCCGAGTCAGTTATGTGATGGGCAAAATCGTTGATGTCATCGATCAGCATTTTAATAGGAAAGACTAGCCCTCAGCTTCCAGACAAAATCAAAGCCTTTTAGGCTTTTTTTTGTTATACTATAAAAGTATATTTATAGACCTTTTATACTCTTCGAAAANNTCCTAGTTTGCTCTTTGATTTTCATTGAGTATTACCGTACTTTCTAGGGAAATCAAGTATGTTTCTAGTAAGTACTGTAAAGGCCTTGAAAAAGAAAGGAACTATCATGTCAGTATTAGAAATCAAAGATCTTCACGTTGAGATTGAAGGAAAAGAAATTTTAAAAGGGGTGAACCTGACCCTGAAAACAGGAGAAATTGCCGCTATCATGGGACCAAATGGTACAGGTAAATCGACTCTTTCTGCCGCTATCATGGGAAATCCAAACTATGAAGTAACCAAAGGTGAAGTTTTGTTTGATGGCGTAAACATCCTTGAGTTGGAAGTAGATGAGCGTGCGCGTATGGGACTTTTCCTTGCTATGCAATACCCATCAGAAATTCCTGGTATTACTAACGCTGAGTTTCTTCGTGCCGCTATGAATGCTGGTAAAGAAGATGATGAGAAGATTTCAGTTCGTGAGTTTATCACTAAGTTGGACGAGAAAATGGAATTGCTCAACATGAAAGAAGAAATGGCAGAGCGTTACCTCAACGAAGGCTTCTCTGGTGGTGAGAAAAAACGTAATGAAATTCTTCAACTTTTGATGTTGGAACCAACTTTTGCCCTTTTGGATGAGATTGACTCTGGTCTTGATATTGACGCTCTTAAAGTTGTTTCTAAAGGTGTGAATGCCATGCGTGGTGAAGGTTTTGGTGCTATGATCATCACTCACTACCAACGTCTTTTGAACTATATCACACCAGACGTGGTACACGTGATGATGGAAGGTCGTGTTGTCCTTTCTGGTGGTCCAGAATTGGCTGCGCGTTTGGAACGTGAAGGATACGCAAAACTAGCTGAAGAACTTGGCTACGACTACAAGGAAGAATTGTAATTCCCTCGTATCTTTTAGGAGAAGTAAATGACTAAAGAAAATATTAAACTTTTTTCAGAAATGCACGCTGAACCAAGCTGGTTGGCTGACCTCCGTCAAAAAGCTTTTGATAAGATTGAGAGTCTAGAATTACCAGTTATTGAGCGTGTCAAATTCCACCGTTGGAATCTGGGGGATGGGACGATTACAGAAAGCGAGCCATCAGCAAATGTTCCAGATTTCACTGCACTAGATAACCACTTGAAGTTGGTGCAAGTAGGAACGCAAACTGTTTTTGAGCAAATTCCAGTTGAGTTGGCTGAACAGGGTATCATCTTTACAGACTTCCACTCAGCTTTAGAAGAAATTCCAGAGCTTGTTGAGGAATTCTTCATGTCATCTGTCAAGTATGACGATGATAAGTTGGCAGCCTACCATACAGCTTATTTCAATAGTGGTGCTGTTCTCTATATTCCTGATAACGTGGAAATTGCTGAACCAATCGAAGGGATTTTCTATCAAGACAGCGATAGCGATGTGCCGTTTAACAAGCATATTATGATTATCGCTGGTAAAAATTCTAAGATTAGTTATCTGGAGCGTTTAGAGTCACGCGGTGAAGGAAGTGCCAAAGCAACTGCTAATATCACAGTAGAAGTAATTGCACGTTCTGGTGCTCAAGTCAAGTTTGCGGCTATCGACCGTCTAGGTGAAAACGTTACTGCCTATATTAGCCGTCGTGGTAAATTAGGCAACGATGCAAGTATTGACTGGGCAATCGGTGTCATGAACGAAGGAAACGTCGTTGCTGACTTTGATAGTGACTTGCTTGGTAACGGTAGCCATGCTGACCTGAAAGTTGTAGCTCTTTCAAGTGGCCGTCAGGTGCAAGGAATTGACACTCGCGTAACAAACTATGGCTGCAACTCAATCGGAAATATCCTCCAACATGGGGTTATCCTTGAAAAAGCAACTTTGACTTTCAATGGTATCGGCCACATCATTAAGGGTGCTAAGGGAGCAGATGCCCAACAAGAGAGCCGTGTGCTCATGCTTTCAGACCAAGCGCGTTCAGATGCCAATCCAATTCTTTTGATTGATGAAAATGACGTAACTGCAGGACACGCAGCCTCTATTGGTCAGGTAGATCCAGAAGACATGTACTACCTCATGAGCCGAGGCTTGGACAAGGCAACTGCAGAACGCTTGGTTGTCCGTGGTTTCCTTGGATCTGTTATCGTGGAGATTCCAGTCAAGGAAGTTCGTGATGAAATGATTGCGACTATCGAAGAAAAATTGTCAAAACGCTAAGGGGTAGCCTATGTTAGATGTAGAAGCGATTCGCAAGGATTTTCCAATTTTAGACCAGATTGTCAACGATGAACCGTTGGTCTATCTGGACAATGCTGCGACGACACAAAAACCACTAGTAGTTCTGAAAGCTATTAACAGCTACTATGAGCAGGACAATGCCAATGTTCACCGTGGTGTCCATACCTTAGCGGAACGAGCGACAGCTTCTTATGAAGCTGCTCGTGAAACCATTCGTAAGTTTATTAATGCAGGCTCTACAAAGGAAGTTCTCTTTACCAGAGGAACGACAACCAGCCTTAACTGGGTGGCACGCTTTGCTGAGGAAATTCTCACTGAGGGAGACCAGGTCTTGATTTCAGTAATGGAACACCATTCTAATATCATTCCATGGCAGGAAGCTTGTCGAAAGACTGGAGCAGAGCTTGTCTATGTCTATCTTAAAGACGGTGCCTTGGATATGGAGGATTTGCGAGCTAAATTGACTGATAAGGTTAAATTTGTTTCCCTAGCTCATGCCTCCAATGTTCTTGGTGTGGTCAATCCGATCAAGGAAATCACTCAATTAGCCCACCAAGTTGGGGCAATCATGGTAGTGGATGGTGCTCAATCTACACCTCATATGAAGATTGATGTCCAGGACTTGGATGTGGACTTCTTCGCCTTTTCGGGTCACAAGATGGCTGGTCCGACTGGTATCGGTGTCCTTTACGGCAAAGAAAAGTATCTTGAGCAAATGTCTCCAATAGAATTTGGCGGCGAGATGATTGATTTCGTCTACGAACAATCGGCTAGTTGGAAGGAATTGCCTTGGAAATTCGAGGCTGGAACTCCTAACATGGCAGGTGCTATCGGACTGGCAGCAGCAGTGGATTATCTGGAAAAGATTGGTATGGATGCCATTGAAGCCCATGAACAGGAACTGATTGCATATATCTATCCAAAACTGCAGGCGATTGAAGGATTGACCATTTACGGTTCGCAGGACTTGGCTCAACGTTCAGGTGTCATTGCCTTTAACCTAGGCGACCTTCATCCGCACGACATCGCGACTGCTTTGGATTATGAAGGCGTGGCTGTTCGAGCAGGTCACCATTGTGCGCAACCCTTGCTCCAGTATTTGGAAGTTTCAGCAACAGCTCGTGCAAGTTTTTATATCTACAATACCAAGGCAGATTGCGACAAGCTAGTCGATGCCTTACAAAAGACAAAGGAGTTTTTCAATGGCACTTTCTAAACTAGATAGCCTTTATATGGCAGTGGTAGCGGACCATTCGAAAAATCCACATCACCAAGGGAAGTTGGAAGATGCTGAGCAAATCAGTCTCAACAATCCAACCTGTGGGGATGTTATCAATCTCTCTGTCAAGTTTGATGCAGAGGACCGTTTGGAAGATATCGCTTTTCTAAACTCAGGTTGTACCATCTCAACTGCCTCTGCCAGCATGATGACAGATGCAGTTTTAGGAAAAACCAAACAAGAAATTTTAGAACTTGCGACCATTTTTTCTGAAATGGTTCAAGGGCAAAAAGATGACAGACAAGATAGTCTTGGAGACGCAGCCTTCTTGTCAGGTGTTGCTAAATTCCCTCAACGAATCAAGTGTGCAACCCTAGCTTGGAATGCCCTTAAGAAAACAATTGAAAATCAAGATAACAAATAAGACGATCTTCTTTTGTCTTATGAATCAGTAGAAATGAAGAATGAAAGAAAGGATATTATGGCTGAAGAAAGAGTAGAACCAAAACCAATTGATCTTGGTGAATATAAATTTGGTTTCCATGATGATGTAGAGCCTGTCCTATCGACAGGAAAAGGATTGAATGAGGATGTCATTCGTGAACTATCAGCTGCCAAGGGAGAACCTGAGTGGATGTTAGAATTCCGTTTGAAGTCTTATGAAACCTTCAAAAAAATGCCCATGCAAACTTGGGGAGCAGACTTATCAGAGATTGATTTTGATGACTTAATCTACTACCAAAAACCATCTGATAAGCCAGCTCGTTCCTGGGATGAGGTTCCTGAAAAAATTAAAGAAACCTTTGAACGTATTGGGATTCCAGAAGCTGAACGTGCTTATCTTGCTGGAGCTTCTGCCCAGTATGAGTCCGAAGTAGTTTACCATAACATGAAGGAAGAATTTGAGAAGTTAGGTATTATCTTTACAGATACGGATTCTGCTCTCAAGGAATACCCAGATTTGTTTAAACAATACTTTGCTAAGTTGGTACCACCAACAGATAATAAGTTGGCTGCCCTCAATTCGGCAGTATGGTCAGGTGGAACCTTTATCTATGTACCAAAAGGGGTCAAAGTGGATATTCCACTTCAAACTTACTTCCGTATCAACAACGAAAATACAGGTCAGTTTGAACGTACCTTGATTATCGTTGATGAGGGAGCAAGTGTCCACTACGTTGAAGGGTGTACAGCGCCAACATATTCAAGTAACAGCTTGCATGCTGCCATTGTAGAAATCTTTTCCTTAAAAGGAGCTTATATGCGTTATACAACCATTCAAAACTGGTCTGACAACGTCTATAACTTGGTAACGAAACGTGCCAAAGCCTTGAAAGATGCGACTGTTGAGTGGATTGATGGAAACTTGGGTGCCAAAACAACCATGAAATACCCATCTGTTTGCCTAGATGGAGAAGGGGCGCGTGGTACTATGCTTTCTATTGCCTTTGCTAATGCAGGGCAACACCAGGACACTGGTGCCAAGATGATTCACAATGCTCCACATACCAGTTCGTCTATCGTGTCTAAATCCATCGCTAAAGGCGGAGGAAAGGTTGACTACCGTGGTCAAGTAACCTTTAACAAGAACTCTAAGAAATCTGTTTCTCACATTGAATGTGATACCATTATCATGGATGACTTGTCGGCATCAGATACTATTCCATTTAATGAAATCCACAACTCGCAAGTTGCTTTGGAACACGAAGCTAAGGTTTCTAAGATTTCAGAAGAACAATTGTATTACCTCATGAGTCGTGGATTGTCAGAATCAGAAGCGACAGAAATGATTGTTATGGGATTTGTGGAGCCCTTCACAAAAGAGCTTCCAATGGAATATGCTGTTGAGCTGAACCGCTTGATTAGCTATGAGATGGAAGGGTCAGTTGGGTAAAATTTGATTTTAGATATACTCAAAATCAAGGACTTTGATACTATTCGAAAATCAAAGTGTAAACCACGTCAGCTTTATCTACAACCTCAAAGCGGTGCTTTGAGCAACCTACGGCTAGCTTCCTAGTTTACTCTTTGATTTTCATTGAGCATTAGATCTACTCAAAATCAAGAACTTTGAAGATGAATTTGTAATAAAAAAAATCGCGGTTTAAATCGCGATTTTTTTATAATTTCTCGTTAACAAAGCGGACAAACTGATTCCACCAAACTTTTAAGAAGAAGGCTTTTTCCATTTTCTTGTCTGCAACCATTTCGAAACTAGGGCGCTCTGTGGTGATGTAACCTTGACCAATCAAGTCCTTGTCTTCATAAGTTAAATGGCCAACCACTGTTCCAGCTTCAAGTGGTGCTGGGATTGCTTTGGAATCAGGTGTGAATTGAATAGATTGAGAAGATTGATTCCCGACACGTTCAATTAGATAGATATCCTCTGGAGCCACTGCAGTGACCGTATCTTCTTTTCCATCTTGTACAGGGGCTTTGCTATCTTGATAGGCATCGCCTTGCTGAACGATTTTGCGAAGTGTAAATGTTGAAGAAATATAATCCATTAGGGAAGATGTAGCTGTAAACCGAGCGTAGGGATTATTGTCTTTATGGTCTGCATTTAAAACAACTGTGATGACTCTCATGCCTTTTTCGACAGTAGTACCAACAAAAGATTCTCCAGCCTTATCTGTTGTTCCTGTTTTCAGTCCATCAAAACCACCACGGTAAGCAGGCATACCTTCTAACATGTAGTTGGTCGAAGTGATTGTCATTCCAGCAAAAGTAGAAGAAGGTTTTTTGGTGATTTCCAAGACTTGTGGGTATTTTTTGATGAGGTTACGAGCAACAATAGCAACATCATAAGCACTGAGCTTGTTTTCATCATCTTTTTTTGAGCTCGGGTAAATATTATCTCCTAGAGTCTCGTTGTTCAGACCAGTTGTATTGACAACAGTAGCATCTTTGATTCCCCATTCCAAGAGTTTGGCACGCATCATATCGACGAAGTCTTTCTCTGAGCCAGCAATTTTCTCAGCTAGGGCAATAGCGGCGCTGTTGGCACTAGATACCAGAGTTGCTTCAAGTAACTCTTCGACAGTATAATTACGGGCCTCCATAGGAACATTACTGGCTTCAGAATTTGTCGTCAATTGATAAGGATAGTCAGAAATATCTACAGGAGTGGAGAGGGTAATACTTCCGTTTTCCAGAGCTTCATAGACTAGATAAACCGTAATCAATTTTGTTATGGAAGCAATTTCGACAGGTTGAGTCGCATCCTTCTCATAGAGAATTTTACCAGTATTTGCCTCAACAGCAATGGCATGTTTTGCAGCAATGGTAAAATCTTGAGCAGCAACAGTAGAAGCACCTCCTAAAAGGGAGACAGTTAATAAAGTTAAAAATATTTTTTTCATAGTAGTCTTATTCTATCATAAAGAAAAAAAATATTCTTGCTTTAATAATTCATCCGTTAAGCTTTTTGAAAATATGGTAAAATAGAGTGAGGGAGGTAACTCATGTTTCGTAGAAATAAATTATTTTTTTGGACCACAGAAATTTTACTCTTAACCATCATCTTTTACCTATGGAGACAGATGGGGTCTTTGATTAACCCTTTTGTTAGCGTGCTTAATACAATTATGATTCCATTTTTATTAGGGGGCTTTCTTTATTATTTGACAAACCCTATTGTTACTTTCTTAAATAAAGTCTGTAAACTCGATCGTTTACTTGGTATTTTAATTACCTTGTGTGCTTTGGTCTGGGGAATGGTCATAGGTGTTGTCTATCTCTTACCTATTTTGATTAATCAGTTATCTAGCTTGATTATATCTAGTCAAACTATTTATAGTCGAGTACAAGACTTAATCATAGACTTATCTAATTATCCTGCGCTCCAGAATTTGGATGTAGAAGCTACAATTCAGCAGTTAAACTTATCCTATGTTGATATTCTTCAAAAGATCCTAAATAGCGTATCAAATAGTGTGGGGAGCGTCTTGTCAGCTCTTATCAGTACTGTTTTGATTTTGATTATGACTCCAGTTTTTTTGGTTTATTTCTTATTAGATGGACATAAATTCTTGCCCATGCTTGAAAGAACGGTTCTAAAGAGGGATCGCTTGCATATCGCAGGTCTCTTAAAGAATTTAAATGCGACGATTGCTCGCTATATTAGTGGAGTTTCGATTGACGCAATCATTATAGGTTGTTTAGCTTATATTGGCTATAGTATTATTGGTTTAAAATATGCTTTAGTTTTTGCTATTTTTTCTGGTGTAGCCAATTTAATTCCTTATGTGGGGCCAAGTATTGGTTTGATTCCTATGATTATTGCAAATATATTCACTGATCCCCATAGAATGCTGATTGCAGTGATTTATATGCTTGTTGTTCAGCAGGTAGATGGCAATATCTTATATCCTCGAATCGTAGGAAGTGTTATGAAGGTTCATCCAATCACGATTTTAGTTTTACTTTTGTTGTCAAGCAATATCTATGGTGTAGTTGGAATGATTGTCGCAGTGCCAACCTATTCTATCTTGAAAGAAATTTTTAAGTTCTTATCCCGTTTGTATGAAAATCATAAAATCATGAAAGAACGAGAAAGAGAATTAGCTAAGTAAAAGTCAGGAGAACCCTGATTTTTATTTACTGGAAGTGACCTTTAGACTAGAAGATTGAAAATAAGTTAAAGTCCTAAACTAATTTTCACAGCTAAGAATAGTAGAAGTTAATCTGATAAAAATCGAAAAAACCAGTGGAATTCCGTGTCAGGGTAAGTTCCACTGGTTTTCATAGTCTATTAAAGTTCGAATGAAACCTATTTATAGTAGATTGAAACTAGAATAGTACACCTCTAATTCTAAAACATTGTTAGAAATCGGTTTGACTGTCCTGATCTATTCGTCCTATTCTTATTTCATTTTACTATATTTTGGTGCAATAAGTGAAAAGTAGTCCGAATAATATAAGGATTGATTTTATTGTTTTTAAACTCAAATGAATTGAAACAAAGAGAGTAGGAAAATTCTCATCTGAAAGTATTTTAGAATAATTCTCTTCGTGAATTTCTTCAAAACAGATAGCTTCATCTTAGGTATGTGTTAATTGGATTTCGTAAGTTCTATTCATAATCGTAAAGTTATGCACTGAGAAAGTTGTAGTTAGTATCCCAGTTTGCTAAATTTCTCGAATAGTATCTTTTTTAGGTATGTGATTTCTTTTTGCATTTTTGTGTTAGATAAGGTATAATAGTTTTATTGTCTTTTGGGGTCGTTACGGATTCGACAGGCATTATGAGGCATATTTTGCGACTCGTGTGGCGACGTAAACGCTCAGTTAAATATAACTGCAAAAAATAACACTTCTTACGCTCTAGCTGCCTAAAAACCAGCAGGCGTGACCCGATTTGGATTGCTCGTGTTCAATGACAGGTCTTATTATTAGCGAGATACGATTGAGTCTTGTCTAGCGGCTTGATAAGAGATTGATAGACTCGCAGTTTCTAGGCTTGAGTTATGTGTCGAGGGGCTGTTAAACTAATACATAACCTATGGTTGTAGACAAATATGTTGGCAGGTGTTTGGACGTGGGTTCGACTCCCACCGGCTCCATTATTCCTTTGCATTCCTTGGTAAAACGTTGTTAAATCAACGTTTTTTGTTTTTGTCTTTGGTATTCCTTTGCATTCTTTTGCTAAAAAAGGATACAACAAAGGATACAACATTTTTGTCGTATCCTAAAAATAATCTTTTTTCCACGGAAGACATGGGATTCGAACCCACGCACGCTATTACACGCCTACCGCGTTTCCAACACGGCCTCTTAAGCCTCTTGAGTAATCTTCCAATACTTACTTAAATAGTCTACCATAAAGGTCCTTATCTTGCAATAAAAATTCTGTAAATAAGAAAAATGATAGAATTTGGAAGAAAATGATAAAAAATGCTTGACTTTAAAAGAAAGTGTGATAGAATGAATAGTGTAAACGATAACAGGAGGTGATTCGGTGTTAAAAACAGAGCGGAAGCAACTGATTTTAGAGGAGTTAAATCAACATCATGTAGTTTCTCTAGAAAAATTAGTTAGTTTGCTAGAAATGTCAGAATCAACGGTTCGAAGAGACTTGGATGAGTTGGAAGCGGAAAACAAGCTTCGTCGTGTGCATGGTGGATCAGAACTCCCCCACTCCTTACAGGAAGAAGAAACCATTCAAGAAAAATCTGTCAAAAACCTTCAAGAAAAGAAGTTGCTGGCTCAGAAAGCAGCCTCTCTCATTAAAGAAAAAGATGTCATCTTTATCGATGCTGGAACAACAACTGCTTTTTTGATTCATGAATTGGTCAATAAGAATGTTACAGTTGTGACCAACTCCATTCACCATGCCGCTCAGTTGGTTGAAAAGCAGATTCCAACTGTCATGGTTGGAGGAAACGTCAAGACGGCGACAGATGCTAGTATCGGGGGCGTTGCTCTTAACCAGATTAACCAATTGCACTTTGACCGTGCCTTTATCGGAATGAATGGTGTTGACGATGGCTATTATACGACTCCTGATATGGAGGAGGGAGCTGTGAAAAGAGCTATTTTGGAGAATGCCAAGCAGACCTACGTCTTGGTGGATTCGTCAAAAATTGGACAAACTTGCTTTGCCAAGGTAGCACCGCTCAAACGAGCTATCGTTATCACAAGTCAAGGGCATGAGCTTTTGCAGGCTATTAAGGAAAAAACGGAGGTAATAGAAGTATGATTTATACAGTCACACTCAATCCATCTATTGACTATATTGTGCGTTTGGACCAAGTTCAAGTCGGTAGTGTCAATCGTATGGACAGTGATGATAAGTTTGCTGGTGGGAAAGGAATCAATGTCAGTCGTGTCTTGAAACGCTTGGATATTCCAAATACAGCGACTGGATTTATCGGTGGCTTTACTGGTAAATTTATCACAGATACTTTGGCTGATGAAGAAATCGAGACACGTTTTGTCCAAGTGGCAGAAGATACTCGTATCAATGTTAAAATCAAAGCAGACCAAGAAACAGAAATCAACGGAACGGGTCCAACTGTTGAACCAGCCCAGCTAGAAGAGTTGAAAGCTATTTTATCTAGTCTGACAGCAGAAGATACGGTTGTGTTTGCAGGTTCAAGTGCTAAAAATCTAGGCAATGTTATCTATAAGGATTTGATTTCCTTGACGCGCCAGACTGGTGCGCAAGTGGTTTGTGACTTTGAAGGACAGACCTTGATTGATAGTTTGGACTATCAGCCACTTTTGGTCAAACCAAATAATCACGAACTTGGAGCGATCTTTAGAGTGAAACTCGAAAGTTTAGATGAAATCGAGAATTATGCTCGTCAGTTACTGGCCAAAGGAGCTCAAAACGTCATTATCTCCATGGCTGGGGACGGTGCACTTCTTGTCACATCTGAGGGAGCTTACTTCGCAAAACCTATCAAGGGAACAGTTAAAAATTCAGTTGGAGCTGGTGACTCTATGGTTGCTGGATTTACAGGTGAATTTGTCAAATCAAAAGATGCAGTAGAAGCCTTCAAATGGGGAGTGGCTTGCGGAACGGCAACTACCTTCTCAGATGACTTGGCAACGGCAGAATTTATTAAAGAAACATATGAAAAAGTTGAGGTAGAAAAACGATGAAAATTCAAGACCTATTGAGAAAAGATGTCATGTTGCTGGATTTGCAGGCAACTGAAAAAACTGCTGTCATCGAAGAGATGATTAAAAGCTTGACAGATCACGGTTATGTGACAGATTTTGAAATCTTTAAAGAAGGCATTTTGGCGCGTGAAGCCTTGACTTCTACTGGTTTGGGTGACGGAATCGCTATGCCACACAGCAAAAATGCTGCTGTAAAAGAAGCGACTGTTCTTTTTGCTAAGTCAAATAAGGGTGTTGATTATGAGAGTTTGGATGGGCAGGCAACTGACCTCTTCTTCATGATTGCTGCTCCAGAAGGTGCCAATGACACCCACTTGGCAGCCTTGGCAGAATTGTCTCAATACTTGATGAAAGACGGTTTTGCTGACAAACTTCGTCAAGCAACATCAGCTGATCAAGTCATCGAACTTTTTGACAAAGCTTCAGAAAAAACTGAGGAACCTGTTCAAGTACCTGCCAATAACTCTGGTGACTTTATCGTGGCTGTTACAGCTTGTACGACAGGTATTGCCCACACTTACATGGCCCAAGAAGCCCTTCAAAAAGTGGCTGCTGAAATGGGGGTTGGTATCAAGGTCGAAACCAACGGTGCCAGCGGTGTTGGGAACCAACTAACATCAGAGGACATCCGTAAGGCTAAAGCTGTTATCATCGCAGCAGACAAGGCAGTTGAAATGGATCGTTTCGATGGCAAACCATTGATCAATCGTCCAGTTGCTGACGGTATCCGTAAAACAGAAGAGCTGATTAACTTGGCTCTTTCTGGGGATGCTGAAATCTACCGTGCCGCTAATGGTGCCAAAGCCGCAACAGCCTCTAACGAAAAACAAAGCCTTGGTGGTGCCTTCTACAAACACTTGATGAGTGGTGTATCTCAAATGTTGCCATTCGTTATTGGTGGTGGTATCATGATTGCCCTTGCCTTCTTGATTGACGGTGCTTTGGGCGTTCCAAATGAAAACCTTGGTAATCTTGGTTCCTACCATGAACTAGCTTCTATGTTCATGAAAATTGGTGGAGCTGCCTTTGGTTTGATGCTTCCAGTCTTTGCAGGTTATGTTGCCTATTCTATTGCTGAAAAACCAGGTTTGGTAGCTGGTTTCGTGGCTGGTGCTATTGCCAAAGAAGGGTTTGCCTTTGGTAAGATCCCTTATGCCGCAGGTGGTGAAGCAACTTCAACTCTTGCAGGTGTATCATCTGGTTTCCTAGGTGCCCTTGTGGGAGGATTTATCGCAGGTGCCTTGGTTCTTGCTATCAAGAAATACGTTAAAGTTCCTCGTTCACTTGAAGGTGCTAAATCAATCCTTCTCTTGCCACTTCTTGGAACGATCTTGACTGGATTTGTCATGCTAGCTGTGAATATCCCGATGGCGGCAATCAACACTGCTATGAATGACTTCCTAGGCGGTCTTGGAGGCGGTTCAGCTGTCCTTCTTGGTATCGTCCTTGGTGGAATGATGGCTGTTGACATGGGTGGACCAGTTAACAAAGCGGCTTATGTCTTTGGTACAGGTACGCTTGCAGCGACTGTTTCTTCAGGTGGTTCTGTAGCCATGGCAGCAGTTATGGCTGGAGGAATGGTGCCACCACTTGCAATCTTTGTCGCAACGCTTCTTTTCAAAGATAAATTTACCAAGGAAGAACGCAACTCTGGTTTGACGAATATCATCATGGGCTTGTCATTTATCACTGAGGGAGCGATTCCGTTTGGTGCAGCTGACCCAGCTCGTGCGATTCCAAGTTTCATTCTTGGTTCAGCAGTAGCAGGAGGTCTCGTTGGTCTTACTGGTATCAAACTCATGGCGCCACACGGAGGAATCTTCGTTATTGCCCTTACTTCAAATGCCCTCCTTTACCTCGTTGCTGTCTTGGTAGGAGCAATCGTAAGTGGTGTGGTCTATGGTTACCTACGCAAACCACAAGCATAAAACTTAGATATGAAATGAAAAGATTGGACCGTTTGGTGCAGTCTTTTTCTCTTTCCGAAATGCCTGTGAAATATGGTATAATAGAAAAATGGCAAACAAGAATACAAGTAAAACAAGACGGAGACCGTCTAAAGCAGAACTCGAGAGAAAAGAAGCGATTCAACGGATGTTGATTTCGTTGGGAATCGCGATTTTATTGATTTTCGCAGCTTTTAAATTAGGAGCTGCAGGTATCACTCTTTACAATTTAATTCGCTTGTTGGTGGGTAGTCTAGCTTATCTGGCAATATTTGCCCTATTGATCTATCTCTTCTTTTTCAAGTGGATACGAAAACAGGAAGGACTCTTATCAGGATTTTTCACCATATTTGCTGGCTTGCTCTTGATTTTTGAGGCCTACTTAGTTTGGAAATATGGTTTGGATAAGTCGGTTTTAAAAGGAACCATGGCTCAGATTGTGACGGATTTGACTGGTTTTCGAACGACCAGTTTTGCTGGAGGGGGCTTGATTGGTGTCGCTCTGTATATTCCAACCGCCTTTCTCTTTTCAAATATCGGTACTTACTTTATTGGTTCTATCTTGATTTTAGTGGGTGCCCTCCTAGTCAGTCCTTGGTCTGTTTATGATATTGCTGAATTTTTCAGTAGAGGCTTTGCCAAATGGAGGGAAGGACATGAGCTTCGAAAAGAGGAACGCTTTGTCAAACAAGAAGAAAAAGCTCGCCAAAAGGCTGAGGAAGAGGCTAGATTAGAACAAGAAGAAGCTGAAAAAGCCTTACTCGATTTGCCTCCTATTGATATGGAAACGGGTGAAATTCTGACAGAAGATGTTGTGCTTGACGTTCCTCCTGTTCCAGAAGAAGAGTGGGTGGAACCAGAAATCATCCTGCCTCAAGCTGAACTTGAATTCCCTGAACAGGAATATGGCTCTGACGATGAAGATGTTCAGGTCGATTTTTCAGCCAAGGAAGCCCTCGAATACAAACTTCCAAGCTTACAACTCTTTGCCCCAGATAAACCCAAAGACCAGTCTAAAGAGAAGAAAATCGTTCGGGAAAATATCAAAATTCTAGAAGAAACCTTTGCTAGCTTTGGTATTAAGGTAACAGTTGAACGGGCCGAAATTGGACCATCGGTGACTAAATATGAAGTTAAGCCAGCAGTGGGTGTACGGGTCAACCGCATTTCCAATCTAGCAGATGACCTCGCTCTAGCCTTGGCTGCTAAGGATGTCCGAATCGAAGCACCTATCCCGGGGAAATCCTTAGTTGGAATCGAAGTACCCAACTCTGAGATTGCGACTGTATCCTTCCGCGAACTATGGGAACAATCTCAAACGAAAGCAGAAAATCTCTTGGAAATTCCTTTAGGAAAGGCTGTTAATGGCAGTGCAAGAGCTTTTGACCTTTCCAAAATGCCCCACTTGCTCGTCGCAGGTTCAACAGGTTCAGGGAAGTCAGTAGCGGTTAACGGCATTATCGCCAGCATTCTCATGAAAGCTCGACCCGATCAAGTTAAATTTATGATGGTCGATCCCAAGATGGTTGAGTTGTCTGTTTACAATGATATTCCCCATCTCTTGATTCCAGTTGTGACCAATCCACGCAAGGCCAGCAAGGCCCTGCAAAAGGTTGTGGATGAGATGGAAAATCGTTATGAACTCTTTGCCAAGGTGGGAGTTCGTAACATTGCAGGCTTTAATGCCAAGGTAGAAGAGTTTAATGCTCAGTCTGAGTACAAGCAGATTCCACTACCACTTATTGTTGTGATTGTGGATGAGTTGGCTGACCTTATGATGGTAGCAAGCAAGGAAGTGGAAGATGCTATTATCCGTCTTGGACAGAAGGCGCGGGCTGCAGGTATCCACATGATTCTTGCAACCCAGCGTCCATCCGTTGATGTCATCTCTGGTCTGATCAAGGCTAATGTCCCATCTCGTGTAGCATTTGCGGTTTCATCAGGAACAGACTCCCGTACGATTTTGGATGAAAATGGAGCAGAAAAACTTCTTGGTCGAGGAGACATGCTCTTTAAACCGATTGATGAAAATCATCCAGTTCGTCTCCAAGGCTCCTTTATCTCGGATGACGATGTTGAGCGCATTGTGAACTTCATCAAGGCTCAGGCAGATGCGGACTACGATGATAGTTTTGAACCAGGTGAGGTTTCTGAAAACGACGGTGAATTTTCAGATGGTGAATCTGGTGGTGACCCGCTCTTTGAAGAAGCCAAGGCTTTGGTAATCGAAACTCAGAAAGCCAGTGCATCTATGATTCAGCGTCGTTTGTCAGTTGGATTTAACCGTGCGACCCGTCTCATGGAAGAGCTTGAGATGGCAGGTGTCATCGGTCCAGCTGAAGGTACCAAGCCAAGAAAAGTATTGCAGCAATAAAAAATAGCTTCTTTCCAAGGTTGGAAGGAGCTATTTTACTGGCTATTGATTACTTTTATACTCTTCGAAAATCTCTTCAAACCACGTCAGCTTTGCCTTGCCGTATATATGTGACTGACTT